>USJD01000001.1 GCA_900554835.1 uncultured Prevotella sp.
ATCATCCATGAGATGACGCTTATTACATTCTTTAACAGAAATAAGCAAATTCTTAAACTTTAATCGTAAACTGCACCAAAATCTTTTCATTCATTCACCCGCACAAAATCTTCGACTAATACAAATTTATTCTTCATAAAATTCCCAAACCCAATGCATTTAGATCCCCAACTATTCTTGCCATTAAAAATAAGTCTGCAAGGGATATTTTTTATTTCAGTTAATCTCAGCCCATCCTCTTTTGAAAGATCAAATAACTCAATAAAAGCACGAATTAAATAACCTAAGTTTCGGGTATTATTATAACCACTCATTGGCCATACATTAGAGCACTGGATTTCGAAACAATTACAATTTCCGAAATGAGCAATGGTGTTTATATCTACAGATTCAATTATATTATTTTCAATGCAATAACCCATAGATTCTATTTGTTCTTTAGTTAGAATAATGTCTTTAAGTTTCATATTATTCCTCCATATTCTTAATCAGGAAATCATAAACATCTTCCCAGTTCTCAATCTTAATCTTCTCGTCGTTAATCATAATGTCTCCAAGCTTAAAATCAAGTAACCAATCACGCTCATATATAAAATAAGAGAGCCACCCTTCCTCATCCTTAAACATTTCAGAAAGTAGGTCTATCATAATAGCTGTAGGCTGCGGGAGATATATTCCCCCAAAATCAGGAGAGAGGTCGCGCAGAGCTTCATCTACGGCATTTACTTTGTCTTCAAATATTTCAAGACGCTCTATAGTATTAACAAAAGTTTTTTTAGAAATCATCGTTCATTCTCCTTATTTTTCCGTTTATTTAATCAGTCACAATATTTCTGGCATTCTTCCTTGGATGTAAAGCCAATATACTTGCCATAATTAAGCTGTTCGCGCTTCTCAATAGCATCATCACAGAACTTATCATACACAAATTGAATTCCAAAGTCTACGAAAGAATAATCATAGCTATTACTTCCAGTACTTTGATAACTTTCATCAAGTCTATAATATCTTTCAGATGGATAATTACTATCCTTAACCTTGTATTTCAATACATCAATCCATGTTTCCTCTGGTTCATACCAATAATCTGGCTGAGAACATGTGCATTGTTTACTTGTGGTTGTACCATCAGGCCAAGTCAAAATCCACTTTCTATCAACATTGCATTTATCACACTTAGGTTTTTCATGAGGCTTATTATCTGCAAACCAAAGCTGAGACTGCTCAATGGCATTCTTAAACAGATCGTCAATAGCAGTCTTATAAAATTCTCTCTCTACTTCTCTGCGAAGATTTTGAGCTTTGTATTCCAAATCACTTTCTTTTCTTGATACTTCTCGCGCCTTATCTTCAAGCTCTTTATTGCGTTTCTCAAGATATTCATTGCGACTTTTAAGAGATTCCATGTCGTTCTTTAAGGAAGCTTTAGCTGCATCAACAAGTTTTGATTTTAGTTCGTCAAATAATTCATCAGCTTCTGATGGCTCCCACATGGGTTCCTCATAATCCCAGTAACTCATTTAATCCCTCTTTTCTTAGTAATTTCTCTCATTGCATATCTGGCTCCATATTTGCCATATTTTTTTCTGCAATGCCAATAAATCATCCAATATAAATTAGAATGTTTCATATCGTCCTCCCATAAGCGACTCATCTGTTCTAGGAGGAGTCCCACCGCTGATATCAAGTATCTGATTATAACGGCGAAGTTCTCTAACTGCCTCTTCTATAGCACATGCTGGGGTTTTATAATAAACACATCTAGAGCAAGAATACTCGGGACACTTCTGCAGTCTGTTAATAAGATCAGTAATCATGTTAACCTCCTATATTAATTAGCTTATCAATATAACTTCTATTCTGAGAAAAGATGGGAATTTCATTATCAATAATCCATTTGCTTCTCTGGATATAATCACAAATATTTCCTACTTCATCATACTTAGTCAGACTATCATCTACCTTAATGCAGCAACTGCCACGCTTTAAAGTTGTGACATAATCATTCCAATTGATACCTTTCTGAGTCATAAGCATATCCTGAATGTCGTTGCAAGACTTACCATGAAGTTCTTTCTGGCTGAAGTTTGCTTGACCTACGGACTGGATAGAATTGCGAGTAGCATCTTGCTGTCTCCATAGGAAATAATTGCAAACCTCTTCTTTAGGAATTGTAAATACACGCGAATCAAACATGGCAGTATTACAACGAGAAAAATAAATATTGCACCGCTTAATCAAATTAGCATCAACTTCCTCGTTTGTACCACCTTCAGCAAAATCGGGAAAATTAGCATATCCCCAGTCCTCAATGTTTTCACGGAAAAACTTATTAAATGCCATAGTAGCCATACTTGCAGAAACGCTACACATCTTCTGCAGGTTATTTCCAAACCATGCATCTGTGGTAAGCTCTGCATAGTCAATAAGGACTAGAGAAATTTCATCGCTCTGAGTATAACCAAGAACACAGCCCTGAATATTCTCACAGAGATATTTCATAGTCTCTTGCATAGTCTTTACAAGGACATCATCAAAGGGCTTTTGAAAACCTCTTGTAAAAGTGTGGAAGGCTTTGCCGTCAATTCTAATAATCACAGGCATTCTACGAGTAAGATAGTATCGACTGATATTCTCGTAGTTATTTTTCATTCTATCGCCAAGTGTAGTTTTATCCATTACTTTTTCTCCTTTTTAGTTTTTGTTGGTTTATCTTTGGGAAGCTCTTGCCATCCCAGAATTTTCATGTAAGTATCCCACGTTCCACGATACAACCGAGCAACTTTCATCTTATTCATCTCAGTATAAACAAGGACATCGGTATTTTCAGGTGGGGGATTTTCTATAGGGTCATACCACATACGTTCCAACCTCCATTACAAAGCGGCCTTGGTCATAAGAAAAAACAGGGGCATCTTTTTTCATCAGATCCTCCACTGCAACCAATGCTTCTCGCTCTGTGCATTCAGGGAGCAGTAGTATCCGCTCCCCATTACACCATTCAAAATATAATTCATATATTTTCATTCTTTGCTCCTTAGAAAATTAAACATATCTTCAATATTATCCATGAGGGGATAACGTTCAGTAGCACATGAGTTACGTGCAAATTCACGCTTTACCATATCTACATACATACTAGCACTGGTCATTTCACCATCAAACCCATCATCACCCATATACATTTCATCCCACTTCTCTCTAGACATAAGCCTCTGTGGATTAAGCGGCTTAATAGCAAGGTTATCAAAGCTAACTACATCAAACCACTGTTCCTTGATAACTTCAGGAAGATAAGCGTATAGGAGATCCTTGTTGCCCTCAATTATAATCTTCCAGATATCATCTTCATAAAGCTGCTTACCTCTACGGAACTCTTTATATCCAAGAATAAGAATTTTGAGATTATGATCTTTAAGCCTCTCAAGTTGCCCAATAGGATGTATGCCATTAATAACATGAATAACAGCATTAGGGAATTTCTTAACTGCTGAGATAAATTCTTCAGTAGGATTAGTGAGAGAAATTCCAAGGCCATAGATAAGCTTATAATTAACAAGCTCAGTGATGAGGTCAAGATTCTCCATGAAATGAGTCTGGTTTACTGTCATATTAGGAATAAGATTAAGACGTTTGCACTTTTCAAGAAAAGGGATAAGGTCTGGATGCTCAAGAACATTACCGCCACCAAGTGCTAGTTCAGTATAAGGATGTAACCTATCAATAAAACTCTCAGACATGATATCACCATGAGCACCATCACACTTAGAATCTTCGTGGCACATTGGACAATTCATATTGCATCTATTGGTAATCTTGATATCCATGGATTCTGGGAAGGCCGCTTCAAAAAAGTCAAGGTCATTTTCACGTATCTTAGTGCCATTCCTCGTATCAATGGTGACAGTATAATTACCATTCTGATATCTAACAATAGGATTCATATTCCCTCCTTAACCATCATAACCGAACTGCCCAAAAGCAACGACCGTATCACCATTAGGTGTTGTGAAAGTCTCGCTATAGTCTTCAAGATAATCTCTCCAATAATTCTCATAAGTATAAAATTCCTCATCTCTAAAAATATCCTCAAGGTCTTCACTATCAAGCTCAGTCAAATCTTTTTCAGGAGGATATTTATTATCTGTAAGAATGTCAATAGCTTCTTCTTTCGTTACAAATTGCTTTTCTTTGTAGGGAGAATTAGAACTCCAACCACCATTCTCATTTAGATAAACTTCTCCTGCTTTCCACTTATCATAATCACTTTCTAGGCACATTGTGAGTGAATGTGTGCTAGAACTATTCGTCTCAAATACATTTCTTCTGGTCTGTTTCATAATTAATTCCCCTTCCAATACCATTCATAATTATTGTAATCTTCCATATAATATGGATTTTCAATCTTAGATGTCATCTTAGTATGCCAGTCATAATTTTCAAAATACTTCGTGTCTCTTTCTACGAACCCTCTCTGCTCTGTATCACAGTTATCATTCCCTGTAAATACTAGACCTTCGCTAAGGAAACGTATGAGCTTATCGCCATCATTAAGTAGCTCATCAACAAAGGCTCTGAGTTCGCCTCCATGATCAATATAACCATTGTCAAGACTGATATAGTCTATACCATTATCGCTATTCCAAATATGAGTTCTAGCCTCTCCAAAATGATATTGAATTCCATGTGCGTCTAGAATGTCTGTGAGTTTTTCAAGCTTTTCTGCAACTTCATCTGCTGTATCAGATGTTTCATAAATCGCGGTATAAAAATAATCTGTTGGGCTTACTTCATCCCATCCCCAATCAAATTCTTCAATATAGAATGAGAGATGATTTGGGGCATCACTACTCTCCTTTGGAATAGCCAGTGAATGTGTGCTCGACGAATTGGTCTCGAATACATTATGTCTTATAGTTCTCATTTTGTTCCTCCTTAAATAATCATGTCTTTTGCAAAATCTATATAATCTTTATCATTCATATATTCTGTATCAAAGAAGGTAGAAAAATCTTTTTCTGCACTAATGACAATATAAAGATTTCCCAGATCACTCTTACATACACCTTGATTTTTGTTTTCACAATCATCCCCTTCGGCCCAATCAGTAAAATAAGCTTCTTCAGTTTGATCTTCATAATGAACAATAATTTGAGTAATATCATTGTATTTCTGTAGTCGTTCAAAAATAGTGGTCTTTTCTAATCCCCCAAACGGACGATACTCCCGATCACCCTCAGAAAAAAGTTCTATCACAATCGTGTCAGCAATTGCCATCCTAACGATACTATTGGAGGCAATTCTTTGTATGGAATAATGCAGATCATCAATAAGAAATGCTCCAAAATAATTTGCACCGATATTAAAGCTTTCGCAATTTTCAAGAACAAATTCAATGGATTTAATGTGTTTCATGTTGCCCTCCTTTAATTTTGTACTGTTAATATACCATAGGATTGTTTATTTGTCAATATCGCAAAAATACACAAAAGGTATGACTAAAATGCCGTACCAATTGGTTAATGTGCTGCAAGGTCTGCTTCATATTCATCTTTTCTTACCCAATGATATCCTTTAACTGTTCTATTTATATCATTAAGAGCATAACTAATGGAACTTTGGTTCGCTGAAACTGAATTTGCCGCTTCTGTAATAGTTAAAAATTCATTAACAAAATTATATTGCAAATCTAATTGGATGATTGGAACATCGTAGCCATTTCCTTTTATATTATATTGATCTAAAAAAGATAATTCTTTATATGTCCACCGATATTTACCCGCAGAATAAGATTTACCTTGTAGATTACTTAATATAGTTCTATACCCTATTCCTGTTTTCTTGGATGCCTCAATAACCGATTGATATTTAGCAATAAATTTCCCATTTAAATCATATTGAAATACTTCTTTTTGACGTGATTTTGAAACGAGATTATATTGACGCCGTTTATTTTCTTCAGAAGTATAATTCTTATAGCTTTGTAATCTTTTTGAAATTGAGTGTCTATCGCAAGATAATTGTTCTGCAATTTCTTTGACAGAGAACCCTTTGTCCCATAATTCTTGTATTTTTTTAGCATCTATAAATGAGCTACCGTCTCCGCCACGAGTCATATTATACCCTTTATCCCTTCCATCTAAAATGCAACAATCATAATAAGATATCCAATATATTTCTCTTTCATTTAACTTTTCATCATCACATTCTTCAATTGTTATAAATGAAAAATTTTCAACACCATATTTGCGTATTGCTTGATGAATTAAGTGATTATAACTTTTTTTATTTTTATTAAAACTTTCTTGAATGTGAGATTTGAATCTTTTTTCAATATTAATACTTTTACCAATATATTTTTTGTTATTAATTAAATTTTCAATTTTATAAATTCCACACATAACACTTTTATGGATGAATCATTTTATGTATTTTTTACACCATAATGTACCTCCTTTATGGGGTATTAATGTGCCTCTAAATCACATTTATGTAATTTTTCTATATAATCTTTTAAAAAAATAGGCATAGCTTTGTAATATTTAGTTTCTAAAAATGGTTCCATATGTGTTCCAATAAGCCACACACGAAATGGATTTGAACCATTTATTCCATAAGACATCCAAGCTGATAAATTTTGATGAGAATAATAATGTGCGCTTTCACACTTATTCCCTTTATTATCTAGAAAAGATTTTACATATGGCTTTCCTATATCGTGAAATTTTGCAGCAAATTTAATATCGTCATTATAATTCATTTTGTATGCATATTGATTTGCTTCCATACAATGATTATATATATCTAATGTATGATGAGGATTGTCATGTGAAATCTTCATAGAATCAATTAATTTATCACAGTACTCATCTTTATTAAACTTATCTGGTAAAATCACTTTGATTTCATTGATCCCCTCATCATAAAATACTGGTTGAAATCTTTTTAGCATTCTATCAATAACTTCTTTGCCAACGGTACGTTCTCTATCTGCATCACGTTCAATACAGGTTTCAATAGGTGCCCAAATAATATGTGCTTCAATTTTTACAAACTTAGGACACAGAGAAATAATATATGACCTATCCTTACGAGTTATATTTGTTGCGTCATAAATAACATCAAAACCAAAATTCAAACTATTAATTGCCCTAGTCTGCATTCTGTAAAACACTTCATTATTATCACCATGAGTGCCTTCGTCTCCCCATAGCTCTTTGCGAATTTTATCTGAGCTTAGATAAACCGTATTACTATGTTCTGAGAGATATTTCTTAGCATATGTAGTCTTGCCTGAGCCGGGAGGCCCAACAAGAAGTATCAAAGTTGGCCTATTCATTATTTTCTCCTTTTATTTTATTGCTAAATTCTTTGATGACCTCATCAAATTTAGCATTAAACTCTTCCTGTGTTATTTCTTTATAATGATTGAAAGAATCATACCCTTCCCCCCAAGCACCAGAAAAGAAAGTTTTGAATTCAAAAGGAACTTCATCCTGTGTAATGTATATTGCTGGATATTGATATTGATTAAAGTGACTACCAGTCATAGTCCACTCGACTTGGGGGACATTTAGTACTTTAACATAAGTAGCATCATTAACTATAAAACATCTTCCTATATTGGCTTGTGCAGATTCAAGGAATAATGCATGCTCTTTCTTTTCTAATTCATTGCGTTGCTGTTTTAATGCTAAAATTTGCTGATCAATTTCGTCAATAGTCATTCTTCATCTAGCTCCTTCTTAATTGCAACCTTCATAATTTCATACTGCACATCATCTAACAGTTCATCAATTTTCGCATCAATCGTATATTCGTTTTTTAAGAAATCGTCACATAGTAAATCAATATGATTGATAGCATCATTAGCGTGTGCTCGTGCATCTTCTAGATTATATAAGCCTTTTTTGACCTCTACTAAATATTCTGGATTTTCAGAAATCAAACATTTTTCATATGGTACATGGTTGATATATCTTTCAATATACTCTTCTACACGCAATAGGTGATGCAGTTGTTTCGGATCGTAAAGATATCTGTTAATCCAGTCCATACGAGATGGATAATGATGCTCCATTGCAAAATACTTTTCTTTAGCAATGCCTCTCATAGACTTAATGGCTTGGGTTGGATTATAACGTACAATTTCTTCTCTGGCTTCAATAAGTCTATTCCACTGCTCTTCATACATAGGATTAAGAATCTTATATGAAGTAAAAAGAATTTCCATGAAATTTAAATTTTGTTTTCTGAATGTCTGAATATAAAGCCTAATATCTTTCCAGTCAGTATGCTCATCATTGTCACGAATATGAGTTGTGCTCACAGGATTTTTATTCATTGCAATATCCTTGAATGTTGGAGTTACAATAAGTTTTGTATCAACGTCAGAATCCTCATAATCAAGACCATAATTTCCACTACCTTGATAGAAAATCCCGACTATTCTATCCTCTGGGAAAGATTGGAGAGCTTCTTGATAGTGCTCCCCAACCTTCTCCATTATCCATTTATCATTATGATAATTCATATTACTCCTTACTTTTAGTTATTGAAGTTTTAAAATAATTACCTACAACTGCAAGAGCACCGCATGTAATTGGAATAAGTTCAGGGGTAAATCTCGTTGTATCAAACAGTATATTAAACCCATTAGTAATTGCTGTTCCTACAATCTGTGACAGTATCCAGCCACCAAGCCAACCCAAACAATAAGTAAGAATTGGACTAAGTAGAAATATCACAGCCGTTAAAATTACCAAAAGGCATCCTTCACCTTTCTCCATATTAAATACCTCCTTAAAATTTAATTGTTAATCTGTAATTTCTACAATGTAAGCATACAAAACATCATATAATTTTTTTAGAGAGTGCCGTATGTAGTATATGACACTTCCCCAATACATATATTTTTATGACTCAAACTACATCATCCTTAATTTCTTCCTGAGCTTCTTCCATATCAGGGGCCTCAGCCTCTGCCTTTACTAGGCCCTCAAGGCACTTAAATGCGAAATTCTTATGCTTATAAGCACAGAATTTTGGCTTATTCACAATGCGAACTACAACGCCTTCACGCACATGGGTTTTACCAATGGGGTCGGGGCCATCGTAATATTTTTCAGCAATAGCTTTAACCCATTCACCGGGCGTACCCTTACGGATAGCTCTCCAAGTGCCCCATTCACCATTACAGTCATAACACTCTTCTAAGGTTTCATCAGGAGGAATAAAGCCCTTCCACATAACAGGAACAGTCTTACATCCCATCTGCTCACAACGATAACGCATAAAGTCAGGAGAATACTCTACTACGTCGCCATCTTCATTAGTCATAGTCATACGATAGACATAGAAATCAGATTGCTTAATATCAGGCAAAGGATCTCCAAAGTCATAGGGGTTAGGATCACAACCATAAGAGAAAGTCGTAGTCTTACCATACTGTTTTACAAATTCCTTATCGTTGAGCTTCTTATTATCAGCAGTCGCCATAATTGGAGCGCCAGTATGAGTAAATCCAACTACTTCATAATAAACCTCTTCACCCTTATGAAGCTTGCCCTCAAAGAACTTAGAATGCGGCTCACGGAATTCATTAGAACCATAATACCCGCCATCAAAATTTTCTAGAACAGTACGACGAGTACCAGACACATACCCCCAATCATAAATAGGAGTTGCAGAAACGAGTCCAAGATCCGCGAACTTCTGAGTCATAGCGCCAACTTTCTTACCAGACATTACCGCATTGAGAGCGGCTTGATAGATACGGTTTGTACATTTATAACCCTTAAATACAGGTAAATAGCCAGTGCGCTGAGAAGTACCATGCATCTTTAGAGTGATTTCAATCTGGTCTCCCGCCTGAAAAGCCCCAAGATTATAAGCGAGTTGTTCAGTATCTGCGTGCTCAGTAAACAGAGGTGCAATATTTATTTTCGTCTTACGAGTATGATTACCATTTGTCTGATGTCCTGTACGAATATTTCGGTGTGGAATATACTTCGTACAAATTTCATACCCATTAAATGTAGTTATAACGTCTCCCACCATAAGAGTTGAAACATCTCCAAACGATTTGAGACAGCTCAGTGGCAGAAATAGGCCATCAGACTTCTCACCACGAAGCTTAATAGAGGTTACATTACGCTTATCTGGATCCATATAACCACCAATGTTATTGCCCTCCGCATCCTTCTTACGAAGCAGATTATTAGCCTCTGCAAATTCCACAGAGAGCTGCCCATCGGTTGGGAAATACACACCAATTTGACCATCAGTATACTCCATACTCACACACACAGTATTACCAAAACATTCACCAAGTTGCAGTCTATCAGCATTAGGATGCTTGCGAAGATTTTTAATTGTCGTTACATATGCGTTATACATTATTTTCTCCTTCCGTTAATTTTGTATTCTTCTTAGTCCATTTCCACTTTATTGGCAGAGTTACAATCTGCTTCTCTCTCATCCAAGGTTTATCCTCTGGAGCATATTTATCATCTACCCGACTGTTAATTACGAAATCACCAATGATGTATTCATAATCATAGTCCCAAACATGGTCTTTGAAATCAGGAGGTATATTACTAATATTATAAGTGCCTAGCTGAAAAAGCTTATTTATAATATTTTCAATTGCATCCATTAAGAAAATTAGCGTTCCATCGTGAGTACAAATGTCAGATGTAAAATACTCAAATTCTGCATCTGGGTCATATCTAAGGGTAATCTTAGTTGTCCCTTTATCTCCTGATAGTGTTTCGCCCTCAAGCATTAGCGTCAGAGAATCGTCTTCAACTAAATGGCTCAGGCTCAGTGGTAGCACCTTAAATGGTCGTAGACATAGAGCATTCTCAAATTCTTCTGCTATGAACTCATCTGAGCAATAGCCATTTTTGATACGGTCTATTATAAATTCTTGAGATTTATTCATATATCCTCCTGTGCGGCAATAATCTCATCTAGTGTACGGGGCGTATAATCCATCCATGGCATCATGCACCCAACGTTATACATCTGGCACTGATGAGCACTATTACCTCTTTGATCATTGACGTAAATATATTTCTTTAGATGCTCCATGAAGTCGTTCTCGATGGTTGTATGAACATGTCCATAAAGCATATATGTCTTAGGATTATAATCAGCCTTATAAAAAGGAATAGGGTAATGACACATAATTACATGCTTTCCATTATCGGTAATCTCTTTATAATCCTTGATGTCCTGAAACATACCTTTAAGTTGGGCAGAAGGATTCTTAAGGTCATGATTGCCCTTTATCAACTGCTTGTTACCCTTGAGCTGTTTAAGAATTTCAATCCACCTATCTTCTTTATCCCAGCAAAAATCACCAAGAATATATACCGTATCTGCATTAGTAACTACACTATTCCAATTATTAATCAGAGCCTGATCCATTTCAGCAACTGTGAAGAATGGACGATTATCAAACTTGATTACATTTCCATGTCCCATGTGCAAATCACTAATATAAAAATTCTTTTCCATAATTAACCCTCATAAGTTTTAAAAAGCTTGCTCAAATTCATACCATTGACCTTTGCTAGACTTACTGCATAATCACAGATATCTTCATCATCCGTCAATCCTAACTCTTCAGTTAAATAATCTAGAAGAGTATGATAATCCTTACCAGACTCTGACCAACCTATTAGATCATGCCCATTAACCCTAAAGAAGTCACAAGCACTTCCTACACGAGCACCCTTAGAATAACAATACCATCCATTAAATTCGCTGTTTTCGTGTGTACTCTCCATAAGATTCATAAGGTCAGACTTTTCTATCTCTACCACACTATAAGTTCCACCAGTATAAGTAATGTTAAATGGAATCTTTTCCTCAGTAAGTAGTTTCTTAATATTGCCCTTTGATAGTATTTCAACCTTCATTAAAGTTCATCATCCTCCTCACTAATCTTCTTTTTTACTGCTTTAATTGCATCTCGAACTTCAGTTCTATGAATATTCTCTTCTATCCATTGTACGTAATCTGGATGCTTACGATATACATCTATGAGCTTCTGGCCACTATGTTTGCCAAAAGTGAGAGTATACTCATCGGGATTAACCACTGTTGTGCGAGGTTTCTCAAGATTCTCAAAATCCATAGTTAGAGTCTTACGTGATGCAAGATAATCCGCAAGATGTACAAGTTCCTGATATGTATCTACTGGTTTAGGAAGCCATTCCCCTGTCTTTTTATCTACATTCCACTGCCCCATGTGACTCTCAATGCAATGGGCTATAAATTCTATCTCTTCATGATTTAGATACTTACCATCATAATTACGAATAACATCAGCCATTAGTGCGGGGTGATTAAATTTAGTATATTTTGACTTCTCATAATCTGCTTGTGTACCACTCTTGCGCCCATCGTGTACAAGACAAGCTACACGGAGCAAATCTCTCGATCTACTTGGAATACCTTTATTGTACTGCTCAAGTTCCAGAAAGAAGTTCATAAATCTAACGACTGCCATCTGGTGGCGCATAAGACCGCCTTCACCAAGGCTATAAGCTGGATGGTACTTTCCAGTACTCGAAGCTCCTACATGCCATATATACTCAGGCAGGTCATCAAGCAAAACGATTGCAAATTCTTTAATATCTGGGTTTTCAAATGTATTTAGAATTGGTTCCAATAGTTTCTGGCGTTCACCATTCATTGTCTTCATCCTCCACGTAATCAACTAATTTTTCAACTTTTCCACAGCCGTCACATTCTTCTACATACGGCGTAAACACAATACGGTTAATATTCTTCTTTGATAGCTTATGTTTCTTTAGAAAACATTTCTTGCAATAACAACCATAATCTGTCTCACTCATTTTTGTAATCCTTTCTTTAATCAAATATTTCTTGTATATAACTATTATCACCAGTATAATAGACTTTTTTAATGCCAAGCTGTTTTATAAGCTTCTGGCAACTTGGGCAGGGCCTTGCAAGAGACTTTTGTCCATTCCTTAGCTCTCTATAAATATAAAGGCTACATTTTTTCCAATTGATATCCTTATGATTCAATAGTGGCAAAAGAGCATCCACTTCTGCGTGAAGAAAATGATGCGTATCTTCTGAAAATCTTTCTCGGTTCAGTTCTTTCTGGAGAGGATTTGTTTTGGTTGAATTAAAACCACTCGAAATGATATGATGTCCATCTGTTACTACACATCCCATATGGACTCTCGGAAAATTAGACATCGTACTTGCTGCTTTAGCTGCATTAAAATAAGCTTTATCTCTTTTGCTCAGTTCCATAATTACTCCCATTAATTTTGTACTGTTATAATAGCACAGTACTTACATTTTGTCAAGCCCCTCTGAGCTGAGAAATTAAGCCAGTCATAATCTTAATAGCATAATCTATTTCTTCTTCTGTATTTTGTCTACCAAGAGTAATACGAACACTACTTAACGCTTCTTCATTTGAAAGTCCTATTACCTTGAGTACATGACTAGGAGTTGCAATACCTTCATTACAAGCACTACCACTTGAAATACAGATACCATGCAGCCCACACATTGTAACAAAGTCCGCTCCCTTAACACCATCAATACGAACATTAATATTAGAACATATTCTTTGCTCAGGATCACCATTAAGATAAACCCCATCGATTGATAGCAGAGCATTTTTCAGTTTATTACTAAGTTTAATGATATGCTCCGTATCTTCTTCCATATGAGTAATAGAATCTTCTAGAGCTGCAGCCATTGATAGAATCCCAAGTATATTTTCTGTTCCTCCACGTTTCGAAAATTCTTGCTTGCCACCATAAATCAGGGGGAGCATTTCTATTCCTTCTTTGACATAAAGGAATCCAATACCCTTCATTGCGCCAAACTTATGCCCGGAAGCAGACATCATATCAATATGCATATCTTTCACGTTAATAGGAATGTGCCCCATAGCTTGGACTGCATCAGTATGAAATATCATACCATGATTATGAGCAAAGTCTGCCATTTGATATATAGGCTGAATAGTGCCTATTTCGTTGTTTACTGCCATGCAAGAAATAATATCTGCAATTTCAAGTGGTTCTATATCATCAGGAGCTGATATTCCAAAACTTGAGACATCTACTATTCCATTATTCTCAACATTATATTTAAAACTAGGCTGTATAGCATGATGCTCAATGTTACTTGCAATTGAAATACTACATTCCAATGCCCAAGTATCAGCTTCAGATCCCCCACTTGTAAAATATATTTCTGTCGGCTTTGCCCCAATTAGTGAAGCAATTTTTTCTCTAGCATCTTCAATAAGATTTTTAGAAATTCTTCCCCATTCATAAGAGCTGCTTGGATTGCCATAATTATCTAAGTGCTCTATAATTGTTTGTTTCGCTGCATTACACAAAGGGGTCGTGGCAGCATTATCAAGATAAATCATATTAACCTCCTTTAATTTTGTATTGTAATCATAACATATATCTTGTCATATGTCAAGGGGTATATAAAGAAAACGCCTCGAATTCGAAGCGTTTAAATTGGAGTCGCATAAGGGATTCGAACCCTCCCCTACAGCTTGGAAGGCTGTCATGCTAACCGCTAGACACTAATGCGACATATGGCTGGGGTAGTGTGATTCGAACACACGCATACAGGAGTCAAAGTCCTGTGCCTTACCGCTTGGCGATACCCCAATATATGGTGCGCCACCGGGGTAACGATCCCCGCACTCCCTGCTTAATGGTGGAGATAGTAGATACTGCCCCTACTTAACTTAAAGTTTAAGTTGTTTCTAAAACTTATCCCCAAGGCAGGTGCTCTTCCTCTGAGCTAGTGGCGCATAATGTGGAGCTGCCAGACGGATTCGAACCCCCGACCTAGTGATTACAAATCACTCGCTCTACCAACTGAGCTATGACAGCAGATCTCCCCGTCTTTCCGAGGTGTCAATCACACTTTTACACTAATAATCTTAAATTATTCTCTAATAGGAAGATGATATCAATCTTGTGTGATTACCTTTTATGTGAGGTCTTAATTGGAATCGAACCAATACCTACCCCACCATGGGGCCGATCTGCCATTGAACTATAAGACCATATTATGGGAGATTGAAGGAGCGAACCTCGCTGTTATCTCGTCAGGTGGAGCCCTGAGTTCCCAGTTAAGCGGAATCAAACCACACTGCACCAAGTTGTATCTCCCATATAAAGTGCCGAGCCAAGTTCTCGGCATGGCATATTTAACGTGGTTTTTAGAATGTCTCAAAGAAAGCTTTCACCACAAACTTGACACTTGTTATAAGGCTGTCTATCAAATTCCATTTAACTACCGCCATTCGCAGCCAGCATAGGCATCAAAGCCGATTACTAGCAAGCCGTCTCGTAGCACCTTATTTATTATGGAGGCTCAGGAGAATTACGATATCTCGACCTTGCGGTTAACAGCCGCACGCTCTGCCTCTGAGCTACTGAGCCATATTAAAATGTACTGTGTTCTTGCTGTTGAGTGGTGTAGTGTATGGCGTGTTAATTTAAACTGCTCTTCCTTATCTCCGCAGTACAAGAACTTTATTTCAACGCCTTGGCATCAGTACAAACCTATAATATATCTGCCATTCCGGGAATTGATACGGCCTTTTTCATCCGACACCCTACTTCTGTTCCTTAACTTCCCCTTGACGAGAAAGCTGTTCAATGTTCTCAGATATAATTATTTTTAAAAATTGAGAAGGCACCGCAACACCCTCTCACTGCAAGAGCGGATGAATAATAAATGCAATATTCACAACTTCAACTTACATAATTCTCATTCATTTTTAATTTTCTTTTATATTTCTGAAGACCTTCTGTCAACAAATCCAACTTACAAAAAGTTTTTGTCAATGAATAGTCTTTAAATGGCGCGGAGCCTTGGACACGAACCAAATAGCCGAATAGCTACACATCGCTTAGCAGGCGAGTCCAGCACCTTACTGGTTGACTCCGCATACTGGCGCGGGACGGAGGTGTCGATCCCCACAAGCTTTCACCTGCCCACGGTTTTCAAGACCGGTCTCAGAGCCGTCTGAGTTCGTCCCGCATATATGTTCACACTCTTTAAGATTCTCTGTGAACTGAACTACGAGATGTTTCCTCCTTAAATTACTCATGCACTTTCATTTAATTTGGCTGATTAAAGTCCAGCAATGCTAAACGAACTTTCTCATACTTGGACTCTGGCGCGGAGCAGAGGACGCGAACCCCATGGCTTTCACCACGCATCCCTTAGCAGGGGAGCTTTAGACCTTCTAAATTTACTCCGCATATTTGAAATCTAGCCCCAATCCCATATTCGAACAGGCTAGTGGTGCGCCCAAACATTTACCATTTGGATATTGCCAATTGTGCAATTCCAGCTAGATAAACAGCCTTTTTATACGCACGTTCCCATTATCCAACTAAGCTAAAGGGATATAAAAACGTATTTATTAGTTTTGAATGACGAAATCAAAAGTTAATAAATACTCAGTATTAACCAAAATAAAGTACCATTTCTGGGGGTTGTCATCCCACTACGTACTTTGGTTCTTCTAAACAACGGATTTTATGTTTGTTCAAAGGTCTTACGGGTTGCGCTTGCTACTGTATCAGAGGCGTGTAAGACTCTTGGCTCAGACGGTTGGATTCGAACCAACATAATACCTCCGGTGCGGTGCTACTGCCAGATTGAGCTACGTCTGAATATATTACCACACTCTCGTAGTGGCCAACGCCAACTGTATTCTTCTTGTTTACAGCTTGTAACTATGTTGGCTTATTCCACATTGCTGTCCGCTCTTCTACCGGATGACACACTCCCAACGTATGTGGTTTCAATTCCAGTTAGATAGCTTTTCTAACGGCGGGGATGGTGGGCCAGATTGGTGTCGATCCAATTATTCCCGAAGGAGACGGGTTTACAGCCCGTTGCGTTTGCCGATTCGCTACTGACCCATATTAATGGCAGTTTATTGAGATGCCAGCTCATTTATTTATCTGAGATCGATGACAGGAGTTGTACCGTTGCCACCATAATAGGTAGGATACTTACCATCCCAATGCTGTGCGTAAGTATAATCGATTAGCGCATTTGTTAGAGACGCTGCGACCTTTGCATTTGCTTCTGCTTCAGCTTCTGCACGAATCCGAGTTGCTTCTGCTTCGGCCTGAGCCTTAGCAACCATTGCATCTGCATCAGCCTGTGCCTGAATTACCTGAACCTTGGCCGCAGCTTCAGCTTCAATAACTTCCTGCTCGGCACGAGTCTGCGCAGTGAGCTTATTCTGTGCTGCAACCTGCTTTGCTTCAACAGCATCGGTAAATACATCGGTGAAATCCATATTTTCAACAGAGGTGGAAACAAGCTCTATGTTGTAATTAATTAGCTTCTCAGAAAGATCCGTCTCTATTGCTGAAGCAAGTTCACTTCTCATGCCCACTAGCTCTTCCGCAGTATATCGTGCGCAAACTGTCTTAACTGACTCGGTAATACAAGGCATAATAACGGTTTCATAATAATGAGTGCCGATAGTAGAATAAATCGTCATTGCATCACTCTTACTAATCTGGAAGTTAATTGTATAAGTCATAGATACTTCCTGAATATCAGAAGAGAAACACATCAAATCAATACTCTGTTTCTGTACTCGATTATCCATCTTAACTATCTTCTGCCACGGAGCTTTTAGATGAAAGCCTGAATCCAGTGTATAATTCTCAACCTTACCAAATGTAGTGACGATACCAGTGTTGCCAGTAGGGACTTTGGTGAAACAAGAGAGAATTATAATCAGAACAAGCAGTGCCCCTATAGCGCACCCCATTATTCTGCCCCAACGAGGATAAACATCTGTATCCCCATACCGATCAGTTACTGTTCTTACGAAAAATGACATCCCTTTTTCTCCTTTCTTTTAGTACTTTTTTGGGGGCTGAAGCACAGGAGTCGAACCTGTTATCTCTGCGTTATGAGCGCAGTGTGGTTTATATATCCGTTCCACTCGCCAGCCATGGCACTCCCAGTGAGGATTGAACTCACGCCTGCGGCTTGAAAGGCCACCAACTTAGCCAACTTGTCCATGGGAGCAAAATGTACGTTACTGCCGATTTATGGAGTTCGTTTGAACGTACAAGTCAACATAGTCTCCGTGGTACCGCCGACGTGTTCGACCACGCAATCTCTTTCGAGCCTTGGTTTTTGAGACCAAGATGTATACATTCCATCACGGCGGCATATAAATTGGTAGTTTAATGACTTACCAAGGTCAATTAATTTTGTGCTGTATTTATTCCATAAACATCAAACCATGTTTGTTTTGATTTACGATAATAATTTTTCGGCAAATCATTAAGCATTTTATTAATAAGACATTTTGTTAAATCAAATCCATATTTTTTAATATATTTATCAATTGTCAATAACCCTAATCCTAATTTACCTGCCCACTGTCTACCAGTAAGTGTTTCTCCATTTATAGAAATCCAATTTACATCACCCGATTTACGAGCATTTTCTTCAAGTGTAATCCATTGGCAATTTTCTGGGCAATAATCTTTATCAGATTCAATTCTATCAATAGTTAAATTATCTTCGTATCCATTTTCCAATGCCCATTGTTCAAATTGTAAAGGATTTAATCTCCATTCATCGTAAATTTTTATTCCTTTCCCGCCATATATTTTATAATTTTTATCATTTTTATTATAGCATCTTTGTATCATGCCCTTAAATATGTTTCCAATTCTTTTATTATTCCATTTATATCCATATGTAAGATATTCCCCATTAGCTCTTTTATGATTACATATTGTAGTTACGCTCTTTTCTCCCGCTATTGCTCCATAATGGCTATATTTATGATAACCACATTCTGTACATATACAATCATAAATCCAATGTTTGTATTTATCTTTCTCTGGCAAAACATCAGATATATAATAAATACCATGCGTTTCACCAATATGAATCTTAGGGTCTATCATCATGTCATCATCTCAATTGTCAAGATTTAATTCGTCTTTCCGAATCGCCAAGAACAATCAGTGCAAACAACCTACGCCACGTGAAGGCTTGTTCTTTGTAGGTCTGCGCGAAGTGGGATTCGAACCCACACGGTCTCTCGACCAGAGGATTTTTGGTGAGTATTATAGGTGCTGCCCCTACCAAAGCGCTGGCTATACTCAAGTCCTCTGTGGCTGCCTTTACACCATTCGCGCATATCATCGGGCAGCTTTTAAGTGATGCCCAGCACTTTCTCAAGACTCATAATATATTAATTCGGCTTTAATATCCCATAAAATTGCTGTATGAGTCTTTATTTACAAGACCTTTAAATTCTGTGAAGGCTGGATTCGAACCAGCATTTCATCCTTTATAGGGATGGATCTTATCCATTTGATTACTTTACAATTCGTTGCTGTTAAGGTCTTATGTTTTACTTCATTGCAGCTTCCACTGCATCGTATCTCTCATCCATCAGAGTTTCAACAAGACACTCATAAGGGTCAGTCTTCCCGCTCATAACCATCTTACAAATATTTACCGAGAAACCGCTTACAAGTGCGACACCAAGGTCGTTCTCCTTTACAGGAATCGTACCAGTGCGAGAGTTAACATTCCAGAATACAAGTCTAGGGATCTTATATCCTGCATTTGCAAACTTCTGGCTAATGGTTTCAAAGAGTCTGTTATCAGGTCTTACACGTGTGGCCCACCAACTATAGTCACTAGTATTTTCACCACATGTCACACAGCCATCGAACTCCATGTCGCTGATGATAAGCACATTCTGAGGTATCTCTTCCTGTGTCATATGCCCCTTGATCGCAGTGGTAAGAATTAGGTCAAATACCTTTTCGATATTTGTATTCGCACACTCACTATGAGCCAACGCAGTTTTAAGCTTATCATGAAGAGAATTACACTTGCTGAAATCTACAAGCTGAGGATTCTCAGAGAAGGTAATGTACTTATCCTTGAAATCGCCAGAGCTATGCTCCGCAAAGTATATTGCCAGTGCATTTGCTACCTCAAGAGCGGTAACTCCGCTATTTCCACCTACATTAACGGTCATAGAACCAGAGCCATCGGCTACAACAATCGTATTGCCACAACCCTTTACCATATCAGGAAGTGCTTTCCAAAGAGCTTCAACAGTTGCATCCTTTGCTTTAAGGTTTGCGCTCCATCCATAAGCGTGATACTTATGTACAATGTCATGAGGGAATAGAGTACCCGCCTTAATCTTGGTTTCACCCTTTTCAAGCTTACCCAGATACTCTCTGCGACGTTCCTCGTCATTACGGAGGAAAGCGTTATTGTAGATTAGATTTGCACGAGAAGGAACTGCTTCATACTTGATGTTCCCCCACTGCTTCGCAGACATCTTACGTTCTACAACATCAATGTAAGCACGAAGCTTAGAAAGAATCTTGCGATACTCACGCTCAGTGAGACCAATATTCTTGTAGATGTATCTTGCATTCTGCTTAGTCTTCTCAGAAGAAGTATTAGGAGAAGGAAGCCACTTGGCGAGGAGGGATACTCCACTGTTCTTGTTCATACCATCCAGATCCACTTCAAGCTGCTTCTTGATGAAATCAAAAATCACACCATCAACATGCCTCCTGTAGCTCAGTTGGATAGAGCGCGTAAAATAACGTGTCTTGGGAAAGACGTAAACAGCAATTTTACATATGGTCTGTTAAACCCGAGGTCGCAGGTTCGAGCCCTGCCGGGAGGCTTCGTAGAAATTACATAAAGGCACTTACAGCAATTTTATTACATATGCAGGATATGAAGAAAGAGTGCCTTGCTTAATAAAGAGACGCATATAGCAATATTAAAATTATTCTTTACTAAAATTTTTATTTCATCACATCCTATTGTGCTCCTAATTTATTTTTGCGTCTCGATGAATAAACTCCAAAGACACATACAGCAAATATTTTTATAATAAGACTTTTAATCTTACTAATAAAAAGTGTCTTGGGATTTAGAAATAAATTCAAATAAAATGGAGGAAAGAAAAATGTCTTTTATGAATGCAGTTAAGAACACTCTCAATGAGGAATACAATTATTCCATGACTGAGAATGGAGCACTTGGTTATAAGACCAGTGGTAAGGCTCTTGTAGATCTGAACTTCGCTGTGGCTTCTATGAGAAGTATGAGCGAGAGTGAGATTTGCAAGAAGTTTACTAAGGCTTATGCCGAGAATCCTATGCTTGCAATGCGTTGGCTCTTTTTCGCAAGAGATGTTCGTGGTGGTCTTGGTGAGCGTAGATTGTTCAGAATTATTATTACCGATCTAGCAAAGAGTGATCCAGAGCTCGTGAAGCGTCTTATCCCTCTCATGGCTGAGTATGGAAGATATGACGATATATGGAGTCTCTTCGGAAGGCATATTTTTGCGATGAACAGGAATCGAACCTGTGACTGCAGCGCCTGATCTTTATTCTTCATAAACTTGCTGCTTGTGTCCAACTAGACACTTTAAAATAAAAGCCACCGTCATACCACTTGACTATCATCGCATATCGTTGAGCCTTTTCAACTCTTGCTCAGGAGCTTTAATTTTGTACTGTGATTATAGCACAAATAATTGAGTTTGTCAATACCCTTTTCAGAATCTCTGAGTCACTTCAAACATTGCCGTATTCAGATCCTGAACAAATGCTTCAAGCTGCCGGTCATAAGCCTTGTAATACTTACGCATTAGCTTTTCCTTAGCAACCTTTTCCCCAATTTCGGGATTCCACTCATCTGCGGGGTGGCACTTTGCCACAGCTCTAAAAGATGAAGGCATAACATACTTGGTTAGGTCAAAACCAAGTGACTTCGTACAGGTTAGAACCTTTGCAATCTTGCTTGCTGCATCATAGCGAGTGTTCTCCAGAACTGCGATAACCTCATTACGCTCCTTCAGATGATAGTACTTGATACCCATTTTCTTTTTTGTCCTTTCTTGTTTTAATTTTGTATTGTGATTATAACATAAACTTTCGAATTTGTCAAGCCCCTTCGTAACCATCCAAGGCCAAGTTGCTTACCTCATTCAGTGTCTGTATTATAGCACATTCATTCCGTCTTGTCAAGAGGGTTTTGCTACTTTTTTTGATCGTCGAGAGGCAACAGCAGTATGTGCGTAAGTTTTGTATGTCACCTCTGACTGTGCCTTATAATAGCACAGCTTTGCGGATTTGTCAAGAGGTTAAGGGGAAGAAAATTAATGTAAGGAATTGGGTCTTACGCCCCTAACCTCTTAAGTGGCTATACTATATCACATTAATTGTGTTTTGTCAAGACCCTAGAGGGTATGTCTTATATAATATGCAGAAATCCAATTATCATATTGATCAGGAATCTTCTCCCACTCTCCTCGCTCATTCTTACGACTCTTATTACGTTGCTCACTGCGGAACTGTAAAAATGCTCCGCTACTAAAAGGCTGCTTCTCAAACATACGCTTCTGGATCTTATACGTGTTGGTCTGACCGTCCCAGAGTTGATATACGGTCAGCTTAGGAGAATACTTGGTATTAATGTCCATGACATAGCCTATATCTTTTTTCTCAGGCATAACTACAGAGATGTAGCCAAGATACTCTTTGCTCCATTCTATTTGGCTCTGCAAAGGTACGTCCACATCAGGAACCATTGAACATAGCTCTTTAATTAGCCCATCTTGATCCTGCACTCGCCACTGCTTTTCTGTCTCGGTACAATACTTAGATAAAAGTTCTGGGGGCAAGTCACATTTATCTTTCTTGAGCAATTTCTTGCCGCCATAAAGGTTATAAAGATCTACTATGCGCAAAAGTGTACCCATCTTTCCAAACTCTTCAAAATATGAAAGCTTAATTAAAATGTCGAGAGCCCTACTATTACCGGGGAACGCTTTAATAACATCAATGAATGAATCAAAAGTTTGTTCTCGCATATCATAAAGCTTATTCGCAACATCATTATTTAAAAACTTAATAGATGCTACCCCTTTATAAATCCTATTTTCTTTTTCATCAGGCAAATAAGTATCTTTAGAGTGCCTAAATTTTGCAGGGAATATCTCTATGCCTTTTGATTGAGCTAAATTTGTACCATTAACAATGTCATCCTCATTATTAGCATTATTTAAATATGCAGCTATAAACTGCTTTGGATAATAATAACGCATATAAGCACAAGTATAACCAATCATTGAATAACCAGTACTGTGATTAAAACCAAACTGATAATTCGAGCTATCTTCTATAATCTGCAAGAATGCTTTTGCCTCTTCTTCTGCAACAGCTCTAGGCTTATCAGACTTTGAACAATATCCTTCTAATATACTAGGCATAGCTTTTTCTAGTCTATCTTTCTGTTTACGACCAATAGCTCTACGAATATTATCTGCTTCGCTACCAGTAAGACCACAAATCTTTTGTAGAAATGCAATAGTATCCTCCTGAAAAACAAGAAACCCAAAGTTATCCTTAAGCAAATCGTCTATAATTTCAGATGGATTATGATTGATTTCATGAGCAAGTAATCTATCTCTATATGATGCACCAGAAGGTCTTAAGGCTGCATTAACAAGAGACATATCATTAATTTTGTGTGGTTGAAATGATTGCAATAGCTTAAAAGCATAATCACCTTCAAATTGGAATATACCCGCAGGAGATGTAATAAGGTCTGACCAAACCTTTTCATCATTCCAATTAATTTCATTAGATTTAGGATATGGAATTCCTGCAAGAGCACAAGTATCCTTAATAATTTCAACATTCTTAAGCCCTAGGAGATCGTATTTATTCAGAGAAACCTCGTGGCATTCTTCCATATTAATCTGCAGAATACGCTTGCCATCAGCCCAAAACGTTCCGTAGTTATCTGGAAGTGTAATAGGACTAACAATAATCCCTGCTGGGTGCATAGACTGAGAGACAGCAGTATTAAGCAGTCCATCAAAATAATAAAACAAATCTGGATAATCTTTTTTTGCTTTTTCTGGATCTACTTCATATGCCTTTTTAATATTTGCCACATCATCAAGGGAATAATCTAGAGCTCTACCTATTTCATCAATAGTACCCTTATCAGATATAGTACCAATTGCTAAAATATATGCAGTATAATCTGCTCCAAAGCTATCAATGATGTGCTCATACACAAGATGACGTTGAGTAGGACTAATATCTATATCAATATCGCCAAGTTCTTTTCTATCCTCGTTAGCAAAACGAGAGAATACAGTATGCCATACAACAGGATCTACATCAATAATATCAGTCAAATATGCTATAGTACTACCACCAACAGAACCGCGACAATACCCAATTGGGATGCTATTAGCCCAGCACCATCTAACAAGATCTGACATAAAGAGCATAAATCCAAGCATACCTATTTTCTTAAATACTCGAAATTCTTCTTTGACATTTATTGAATATTGAGGATCTTTCTTTATAACTCCTCTACGTACCTTATCTTTATAGCCCTCATTTACTCTTTGTTTAAGAACTGCTTCATCATCGTCATAACATTTTGCATACTTAAAAGATTTATCTAACTCAAAAGTCTCTACCGATTCTGCCATCTTGTTAGTGTTTTCTATAGCTTCAAGATAGACCTCTTCCGGTAAAGCCCCTTGCGCCTTAAACATATCAACTAGTTCATCATAAGACTTATATGTAAGGTCAAATTCATCTTCATTAGTAAACACAATATGCTTGGCCTTTTGTAAAATCGAACGACATTCCGCCTTATATTTATTAAGGCTATGTGTATCAGTACCAGCTATTAAAGGCTTATTATATTTAATTGCCATCTGATACAGCCATTGATTATACTCTTTTTGCTCCTCACTATTTACATGCGGCTGTATTTCAAGATAATCATAATACGGAATAAGAGTTTCATCACGCAACTTATTTAGAGGAGATGCAAGACACGCACTAATTTTAATGACATTATCTGATATATTTTTAAACTCATCAAAACTAATACGGTTTTTATAATAAAAGTGATCATCTTGTGTGGATTTATCTAGAAGCGAATTTATCTCCTTAACACCCTCATAATTTCGAGCAATAAGGATGGTATGATAGTTATCACGAACTTTCTTTTTATTCTCTTCTAAAATTGCACTAAGCTCTTCCTGAGTTTCTGTTTCATCGCAACCAAGATGAGCTTCGTACCATTCATCTGGTATCTCTGGATATTCAAACAGTTCTTTAGTGAGATATGCCTCTACTCCGTGTAGATATTTTATACCTTGTTCTTCACAATATTCTTTCTTTTCAATCCAATCATAACAATTGCCATGTTCTGTAAAGCATATTGCAAACTGCCCTAATTCTTTTGCTTTATCCACATAGAGTGTAAAGTTTGTACATGAATCTAATAAGCTTAACTCAGTATGTAAATGATAAACTGTATAATTCCCCATCCTCTCACCTCTATCCTAAAAATTGTATTTGCACATAATAAGTCCACTTAGGCTTCCAAAACTGCCACCACTTGCGCTTAAACTTATCAAATTTCATAATTTGAAACTGCCTACTCCAAAGAGTACTCTCAGACATAAACATATTTAGATCAACGCTAAAGATATCTCCGGGATGTAATTCATAAACTCTTACTTTGTCCATTACTCACACCTCCAGTCCTGAATTGTTAATTGTATATAATCAGACCTACCATAATGTGCTTTTTCTAATGTTCCAATCGCCTTAAACGTGCCATTAAAATCCCAGCTACCGTTATAATTCCACTTAACAAATATTATGCCAGTATTATTATCAATAATCTTAAGGTGTTTCCCCTTAGACATATTGCTGACTTCATAATCATCTGTTTCTATCATAACCATAATTGGCTCAAAATCTGTTCCACTAATCCTATTAAGGGCATTCAAGCTTTTAATTAAATTCTCAGTTACTTGACATACGTCAAGTTGAATATCCGCAGAAGTCTCACATACAAACTCAACATCTGAAAGTTCTGCTAAGATTGCTGTCTTAAATTCTTCAAACTGGGCAATAGGAATACCTGCACCACAAGCATTTTCGTGCCCAGCGAACCATCCAATACTAGTTTTATTGCAATACTCTATAAAACTCTTTACGCCAATAGCTCTCATAGAGCCACTAAATTCATCCTCATGTTTCTGAAGAACAAATAAAGGACGATTATATCTCTCTAACAACTTATTACCTATCAGTCCACTTACAGAAGCTTCTATATCATCTGGAATAAAGAAAAACATACACTTATTGTCTAATTGTTCTTGTGCCTGTTCTTCCAAACTAGGCATAATACTCTCTACAATTTTATTCTGTTCTTCTCTACACTCATTAAGTCCTTTAACAATTTCTGCAATCTCATCTTCATCATCTGATAAGAAAACCTGCATTGCTAAATTATTATGATTAACTCTATTAGCTGCATTAATTTTAGGGGCAATGCCAAAACTAATGTTCCTTGATACGAATGCATAACCGCCATTAATCTTTTTGATACCGGGATTATGTAAATTCTTAAATGCTTTATCACAGATTGCTCTGTTTTCTGGTGAAGTCATACTGCACATATCAGCGACCAGCCCTGTGGCTGCTAAATCAATTAATTTATCAGAATAATCATCAAAATTCATGCAATCCATATACTGACACAGTTTCCACGTTACTCCTGACCCACTTAAGGCTGGATTGTCATAATCAACCGCAGAACTAACTAATATAATATCCAAGTCTTCCATCTCTTTGCGAAGCTCATCCTTAATTAGATGGTGGTCAGTAATTACAATCTGCACATCCTTATCCAAAAATCTCTTATACGGCTCAATAGAATCTTGAATACTATCTACAATCCAAACAATATCAATGTTATCCAAAAGGTTCGTATCAAAATTTTTTATACCATGATCCTTCTTCTCATTAATATATGTAAAAACATTAGCTCCTAAATGCTCCAAATACCTTGTTGCAATACTTCCTGCCGTTGCTCCATCAACATCAACATCAAAGTAAATCAAAAATGAAGTATCTATATCCTCTGCTCCATCTAAAATTACTTGAGCCGCCTTATCAATGTTACGCAACTTCTCAAGTGGCAACATATCATTCTCGTCTGGATGTAGGAAGTCCGTGACATCTTCAATGCCACGGCTTTCTAATATTTCATCTATAATGTCTTCCTGTTTGAATTTTCTACCATCAATCTTTATATTCCATTCTTTTTTCATTCACATCACCTAATTAAATACCAAAATAATATTCAGGAACATCATTCCCATCCGAATATATTTGTATAGGTACTCCATAAAATGTTCTTACTACTCCTGTGTCAGTCATTCTATAGCAAATCTTAAAAGGATCTATACATGCAAAAGCTGCCATATTCATAAAAATCTTTTTAATAAATCCTTCTCCATATTGCCTGTTGTAAGAAAGAATATCATAAGAAATTCCTAACGTGAAATCATGTTTCATTTTCTCGCCACCATTAATTCATCTACGAACCCCTCTGGCATAATATCTGTATCGATATTAATACGTGGAGCTTCACCATCTTCTGCTGGATAACAATGAATTGATATGTCCGAATAGTACTTATAACTTGCAATAGTCTCTGCATTATCAATTAGTGATTGCCCACAATACTTAATGTTCTTAATCAGGTTTTCTTTTGTCATATCTTCATACCGTACCTTTCTTCAAATTCTTTCAATTCTTCCTCTGTAGGCTGAGTATTTTCTAACCCATATATACACCCAGAATCAAAACAACATCCATCGAGGTCTTCTCTTGTCTCAACCCACGAGGGATATTCTATCCAACCATATCTACACCCTTGACAATATTTCACTATGGGATCAATGCACCGTGTAGGTTTATCATTCTTCATCGTTCATTCTCCACCAATCTTTCATATCCCACCGATAACTTTCTTGAGCTTCCTCATGCATTCTACTCAGCGCATCCTTCAAGAATGCTTTAGTCTGTTCATCCCAGCCAATGCACTCCAACTGCATACGAGCATTGTCATCACATTTACTTAAAGCATGATTTAAATTTCCAAGAAAAGAACGTGCTTTATTGTATGCTGGATAGAAATACTTATTATAATCAAATACAGTCATAACTCCCTCCAAAATTAATTTTGTATTGTTATTATAACACAAAATTACCGATTGTCAAGATACTCTCGTAAGTTTTTACATGTCTCTTGACAAGTCTTGCCCCCATCTGCTGATATATAACCCCAACCTTTATCACATCCGATACATGGATTAGGAATATCCTTGGGAAATAG
The DNA here is from genome assembly GCA_900554835.1 of uncultured Prevotella sp. Taxonomy (GTDB): domain Bacteria; phylum Bacteroidota; class Bacteroidia; order Bacteroidales; family Bacteroidaceae; genus Prevotella. Next base: position 28,321 of record USJD01000001.1, read on the forward strand.
TATCCCCTTACTGAGACAATCTCTCGCCTTTTGAGACATTTCAATGAGCTCATCGATGAGGTGCTTTAAATCCTCGACAGAATGGCAACCATCATAATCACAGCCAATCTGCCATATAAATTCTAGCCATTCATCAGCACAGTTTGGCTCACACATATTACAACCTGTCTGTTCATCTTTCCAAAAGTTCACTTTATTTTTCTCCCTAGACAATCAACTTCAATAATATCATTATCTAACACATCTGTTTCATAAAGTATCTTTTCAAGTGCATGAAATTCACGAAAATAATATTCAAGCTCTTCTTTAAGATTTTGTACCGCTTCTTCCTTGCTTTCTCCATAACCACGTATGTTTTCTATATCTGTAGGTGAATAAAATTCAGAAGTATCTATTAGATAACATACATGTGAACCACATTTTTCTTTTCCATCATTATAATGTGCAATTTTCATCAACATGACTTTTCTCCTTTCGGTATATATTCATCACACGCTGGGGTGTCTTCATAGCATAAATGCCCAAAAATAAATGTCAACCCTTTTTCACGTTCACCTTTTGTAGGATGACAAATATCACAGCAAAGATTCCAATCTCCACCGCCTATATAATGGTCACAGGTTCCACAATACTTAGACATATTACTTCTCCTTTAAAAACTTCTTCATATCAAGTCCACGAAAGTTTTCTTGCCCCTTATAAATTTCGCCTTTATATGGAGCTGATTTCCAGTTGCTCCCTTCTGAAAATTTCTTGATATAATAGTTGTTTTCACCCTCATGATATAGATTTTCAGCTTCTTTATCTGTCATATAAGCTTGAAACATGCCAACTCCGTTACAATAAAAGATGTAACCATTTAAGTTATTTTTGCACCATGCAAATCGTATTTTTCTATAAATCCAACCAAAGAAAGAAATAATCGCAACAGGAACGAGTAGCGCTGTCCAAACTAGTACTTCGTCATTCTCCTTAGATAGCAAATATACAATTGTGCAAATGACCTGCCACGCTATAATACCTATTACAGTAGAAATAATATAATTCATCAATTAAACCTCCACACCAAAGCGTTCTTTTATTTGCTTAACGGCTTCTGCTCTCATACCCATATGCTCATCTTCTAGCATATCTAGCAAATAATTTATAACATTATCACTTGCTTTCCTATTGGCTCGAATGGCTTTTTCACGCTTTTCAGGATAGAAACTGCATATAGTTTCATCACCATCACAACTACACGCATCACATTCTTTTGTGCCATAACATACTCCATATGTGCTAAGATATGAGCTCTCTGGCATCCCAGTAAAAGCATTGAAAATGTATCTACGTTCTGATCTTTCATGATAACTACTACATTTTTCCATATTATCCTCCACCTTAATCCATTTGATAAGGTTTATCTTCCAAGATCCAAACCTCACCATCTTGCCCTATAATATCATAAAATGTAACAAGTTCATTTAGATTTACATTAGATATTTTTGCTCTATATTGATAGCGCCCAGTAGGAATATCTTGCTCAAAATCTCTTACAAATATAATTAAAAGAGTTAGCACAATACATGCTATCGCACAAACCGCCGCACAAATCGCATCATTATATACTGATGTCAACACAAAAAATACAATTGCTACTGCAAGTGAAATAATAACTAGCCATACATACCAAGGAGGCAATACGCTATTAGTTATCGCTGTCTGGCTTAAAATTTCAACACCACTCATTTTTTATCCTCCAAAGTCCAAATCAGTCCATCTTGCCCGACAATATCATAACGCAAGGCAAGCTCGTTTATATCGACAGTTTCATCAAGTAAAACCTGATATTCATAGCGGCCAGTTGGAACTTCTTTTCTGGAAACTCCACCCGTGACAAGACAAAAGACAAAGGCCATAAGGAAGACCAAAGACCCCCAAGCACAACCTTCAGAACATTCGCCCATCGCTACCAAAAATAATAAAAGACTTAGAACACCAAAAATAATTGCTGCAATCCACCAACCTTCTCCAACTATCTTGACAATCTCGTGCTGCGCCAGCACAGTTATTCCGTCAATCAGATATGTCATTGTCATTTTTCAAACACCCCTCAATCGTTTTCAAACACTTTCTCCACTGACAAGCTACCGTAGCATCAAAGTCTCGTTCACATTCAAAGTTCAAGCAATCATAACAAAACTGCCTCTCATAAGCCTCTTTCCACAGTGCTTCTTCCCCGCCCATTAGCCTCCATCTCCTTATGATATTTAGCCCAATTCCTCCATTGACAAGCTATTATATCTGAATAACCACGTTTACACTCGGAATTAAGGCAGAAATAACAGTAATTTACTCGCCACCAACTAATCCAACCCTGATTTTCATCGCCCATTAGTTCTCCTCCATCTCTGCTCTTAGTTATAGCGTACATACCCGTGTTCAAAAAGCCATTCTTCACTTACGACCTGTGGAATACGATCAAAGAAATGTTCTTTACACCAATTCCAATTTGATAACACCCCCCACTCTTTGAAATCACGATAAAAAGCTCGATCATCCCCAACATCAATATAGATACGTATCGTATCTGGTTCACCCCATTTGTCCCAGATTTTAGGGTGAAACATACTCATCTGTGCAAGTTTATCTTGCTTATCAGGGGAGGAAGAACGAACGACAGTAATAAATTTTTCTATATAATAAGTACAAAAGTCCTTGTATTCATTGTCCATATAATTAGTCCTCTTCATAGTCATCAAAGTATTCAAATTCCTCTGACTCTACATAGTATTCCTCATTCACATCTATGACTGTTACATAATTGCCAATGCTCTCAACAATGTCATCGAGGTTATCGCCTTCAAAATTCTCAATGGCTCTCTCAAGCTCCTCTTCGTCGCTATAGGCTACAAAAATCTGATGCCGGACTTTTACTGTCTCTTCTAGTTCAATAATTCTCTTCTGCATAATTAATCCTCCTTAATGTTGTTTATTATACTGTAGATCACCGATAAAATTATATATGTCTTCCTTACAATCTTTGCATACATCCTTTAAATAAAAATCACAATCGCATATAGGATAACCATCCTCATCTACCAAAGCAGAATTCTCATGCTTTATAGTGACACTGTACCTATAATCCTTGTGCTTCATTTCTCTGCCACATATATCACAAAATGTTTTAGTCATTTTAGTCTCCTTTTAATTCGTTATAATGTTCTTCAATCCATCCAAACCAAATACACTTTACTATTATATCTGGATAATTTACAACATACATTAGGCATTTGCTTCGATTATTACATGCGGGACACGCAGGTTTAATTTGCTCAAACGGTGTTGCTTTTAATTCCATCTCATCCATAATAACCTCCATCTGGTGCATCTCTCTTATAATCCTTACATCCTACTGGATTGCCGTGACATCCAACTTCGTAGACACATTTGTGACAATCTCTTGTAAACGGAACTTTATCTCCAAGTGCAACGTCCTTAACATCTACAAATTGTTCTGCATACTTACGCGCAGCTTCTTCTACAACTTCTGGATGTTCTCGGATATATTCATCAAATTTCTTAACGACATCTACAAATATTTCTGGTGTTAGCATAATTAGTTCTCCTTTATACTATTCTGCATTTCATCAAAAATAATAACACTAGCCCTCGCTTTGGGAGTATAATGTTCCGCTAACTCAGCATAAACTTTATCTAACTCACAAAAAGTCCCTATCCAATGAGGGCACTTTGTATTTGGAGCAGTACAACGTCCATGTCCATATTCACATATCTGACTCATCTTTAACCTCCAAAACAGAATACTGTGTGCATTCAGTAAAAGCCTTTATTGAAGCCATAGCCATACCCCACATTGCTCCTCGCTTAAAATCTACATTGCCATTCTCACAATTGTTAATTAAGTCATTGAATTCATCTGATCCTATAAAATCGAGAATTACTCGCCCAAATTCTTTTGTATCTATCAGAAACTTTTCCATTTAATCCTCCTTTACATTCTTGCAAATAAAATCATCACAATATCCAAGACCAATAGCAATCTCTTTGTGCTCTTCATCAGGATGCAACTTACAACCTTTTGGCCCAAAATTAATTCCATCTTCTATATCTGGGGCAACATGTTTACAAAAATCACAACAAGGTATGCAATCAAATTCACATAATTTCATTCTAATACCCCCATTTCCACGCAATCAGCTACTCCACCATTGATACGTTTCATCCACCAAATATGGTCTTCTAACGCTATCAGACTAATACGAACAGAATCTCCTCCGAGAACTTCAAATTGTTCATCTCTAAGATACATTCCATATCTCATAAGAATCTTTGGAAAGCGAGAGCAATCATCTTCTCTATTCATAAATTTTTCCTCCATTAATTTTGTACTGTCATAGTATCATAGATTTTTATATTTGTCAAGAGGGAAGATAGAATATTTCTGTCTCCCCTCTATGATTTATATTCAACTAATTGCTCTTGCATAATCTCTTCAAATTTTTCTTTACCCATATCTGTTGGACTTGCTTTAAGTGGGATATCTATATCCATTGTACTGTCCCAGTATAGAATATCTATATCTCTCATTGTTGCAAGAGATTTTAATAAATCCATATTTTTAGCAATTTGCTCAAACTCAAGACCTTCATCAAGAGCCATAATAATCCGTTTTGGTTGTAGCTGTAAGATTAGCTTTGCTTGAGTTTCACTTAAATTATTTGAACCAAGTGCAACAATATTTCTATAATCAAATGTGTAACCTTGTAGGCAACTCTTCTCTGCTTCTACAACAACCACATCATTGCCATATAAATATTGATAATTTTGGCTATATCCATATAAGCTGCTTGATATGTTCCCTCCTACAGGATACCAGTACTTTGAAACCCCTTCAGGGGGATCACCATTAATTCTGGCTTTCACAGCAATAATTTCATCTTTATCATTACGCCAAGGAAAGATTATTGAGCTGCTTTCTACATCAAAACAAACATCAAACTTTCTTTGTGTTTCTAAAGAAATCCCATCTTTCATCCATAATGTATTGCCTATTGGTAAATATGGATCAAGAATTTCTTCTGGATATGTGCGTGTTAAATATTCTCTCTTATGAATAATATTTTCATAGCATCCCCCAAATAGAGAACGTACCTTCGATGGAGGTTGCCAATAATCATCAAGTTTAAGAATTCTTTTAATTTCTTTTAAGACATCTCGAAATTCAACGTGCTTCTCATTACATAGATAACTGACAATGTTATTACATACATTTCGAGAATAGTCTTTTACCAAACAGGCTTCATTGCCAAGTCTTATGCTGATATTTGGGCCACTTCCGGGCTTATCATCTCTCGCAAATCTAATCTCTTTTGCATTTACTTTTATACGTGCGCAACCATAAAACTCTAGGAGCTCAACAATTGCGTCCGTATTTTGGCTAAGTTTACTTAATACATCTGATAGCATTCATTGTCTGAGCTCTCCTTTCTACATTAATTTTGTATTGCTATTATACTACTGGGGATAGAATTTGTCAAGAGGTGGTTATCCCGTATTCTTCAAAAAGATGTTTTTGCGGGGCAAATTCTCCTACAAAATCTGCTTCTGCCTGTAGTCTTGCTCTAATTGCTTCATCTTTTGTTAAATAAAATTCACTTAATACCTTAACTTTATTTACTTTTAATTCTGCATACCAACATCTAACTCTATGCTGATTATCCACATATCGAACACCTATAATACCACTTTTATTATCTTTTCTTTTATTTCTATTAACCATCTGCTGACTTCCAGTAGCTTCTCTAAGATTATATCTACGATTATTTAGTGGGTTTCTATCGGCATGATCCCAATTAACGACGTTTAAAAGTCTTGTTATTTTCAGCATCTTTTCATTTACAGTTGTCTGCAATGAATGATACCCAGTTTGATCAACATGCTCATACCAACAATATTGTTTTACAACATCATAATCATTTGCATCAATGTAAAATTCTTTATTGGTATTATTTGTCCATCCGATATAATAATCCCCATATTCATCCGTTAATTTATCAGACCATTTATTTGGCTTGGTTTTAAATAATTGAGGAAGTTCTTGTAATGCTTCCCACCAAAGACACCCACATGAGCGTGTTGGTTTTCTTTTTCCATCTTCTCTTCTAAATAAATCACTAACATATATATCACAGATAGTATGATTTTCGCAATTACATTGGCATCTTACAGTTCTTCTGTAATATCCATTACTTTGTAATTTTGGTTCACCCTCTCCAAGAACAGTAAGCCTACCAAATTCTTGCCCTATATAGTCTTCAATATTTCTTTTATTCCCCATATAATCACCTTTAATTTGTTCCAATGAAACCGTGTTTTGGTTTTCCCCAACAACATTCGCTAAATGTCGCGTATCTACCATTAAACTTAAACATTAATGCCGAACCAGATGAATTACTATTTTCGGAATTACGACTCTTTGCTAAGAAACAGAACTTCCAAGCATATTTAGGGTCACATAAATAGTCTTGGGCAACCACATTCCCATCATTATCCTTCTTCATCTGATAAGGATGACAGAAATATTTTGACATAGGATCAAGCTCCTCTTTATATACATCTCTTAGACATAATAAAGTATCTAGCTGTTCGACCATTCCCTTTGCCCCAGAAAGCATATTAGAGTCAAGGAATAAAGATCCTTTTTGACTTTGGGTTAACTGTACAGAGGCACACATAATCAAATTTAATTTTTTGGCTAAAATATCCAAATCTCTTGAATACTGAACTAATTCTTCCCATGCGGCAACATTACTATCTCTTTTGTTACTATCTGAAATTTTAAGAGTATCAAATATTACCATTGAATATCCATATTGTAAAGCATAAAATCTAATCTTTGCCTTTACAACATCAAAAGAGTTTTCTGATAACTGAATAAAGTGCATTCTCCCTTTATAATTATCATTAAAATATTTTTTTGCTTTTTGTAGCATAGCTTTATTTTCATCTGTAAGTTTACCCGCCATTAAATTTGATTTAGTAATTCCATACTCTTTAAAATGTTTGTATAGAATGAACAAAATCATATTAATTTTCCAAACTTTACTACTTTGTTCATTACAAATAATTAAGATTTTCTCTTCTTTTGCCATAGCCATTGCTATTGAACACCACATCGCAGTTTTGCCACTTGATGAGAAACCGGCTATATAATGAGAAGCTTGTCTTGTAAATCCTAAAGTAAGAGACGATAGATATGGAAATACATTCATTGTATCTCCATTTATATCTTCTCCTGCATAAGCATATGGAGTTCCATATTCCTCAGCATTTGCTAAAGATTCAAGAAATTCATCCGTAATTTCAATATCTACATCTTCAAGCAATTTTACATCATATCCACCTGCATACATTTTATTGAGCTGTGCCTCGTACCATTCTACAACTTCAACAGAAGTGAGACTTTTGAAAAAATCAAGCGGGGCCATTTCTCTTTTACCAATTTGAATCTTTTTTGTAAGATTAAATCCAGAATCATGCAACTTTAAAATTGTGTTATATTTATAAAGCTCATCAAGAATACTATCTCGATTTTTCAATGAAACAATAGTTGCTATATTATCAATTGCTTTATATCCGCCACGTTCATTAAATTGTTCTAGCGTTTCCTCAGATAAATTACTAATTACTGCAACTTCATCAAATTCATTTAAATTTTTTGCACGAAGCTGACGTTCTATTCCAAAATAAAAACGACCATCTTTACTTAAAAAATCTGTGCTAGATAAAGAAACTTCGTCTAAAATTAATGGGTCTTTCCACAGTATCCCTATAACTGATGCTTCTGCATTAATGCGGCCCTCTAAAAGTTCCTTTGGATATTTATCCTCAACTCCTCTTAACCAAATGTCGTTCATAGATCATCCTCCAGTTCCGCAAATGACTTACGCATTTTTTTGCTTTCTTTTATTGGTTCAAATAACTCAAAAAAAGAATCATTTTTCACTTCTATTTTCTCTGGTTCTTTCCTTGGCTCTACTTTATAATCAACCAGTGAATTTTTTAATATCGCAGACATATACCTTACCCGTGCGTACTCAGTACTATTTAATTTGCCTACTGCGCCTTTTATGTAATCCTTATTCTCCTGAATATAACTCAGGATTTTTTCATTAGATGCAAGCTCATTCCAACATTTCCATTCCTTGAATAAAGCTGAATTTTGTATTTTATAACCAAAAATATCTACTATTTCTGCATATATAGCGTCCTTATCTGCCTTTTCTTTTGCTGCAGCCTCGACTTTTTTGAAACAGCTTTCATTACAGTAATATTTATTACCCTTTTCCGTAGTCACCTTATACGCGTTCTCACGTTCAATCTTATTTCCACAGCACTTGCATTTAACTAACATAACATCACCACCTAAACAAAAAAAATGGGGAGGTTGCCCTCCCCTTGTTCTTAAGACAGAGCCTCTAGAATTCTCTTTAGAGTTGCCTCATCATGAATATTCGCTAGTTTGCCTCCATTTAGGATGCCTCTAACTTCTTTCTTGAGTGCAGCATCTGCATTTTTGAAAAGAGCATTTATTTCTTCTTTTACAGCTTCCTCATCAAAAGAGTCATCCTCGTCCTCATCATCTAGGTCAAATGGAAGATCCATATCATCCTCTTCATCTATCTGTTCTGACATTGCTTCAATTTCAGGATCTTCCTCTACAGGCGCAGGCGCGGGTACGGGCGCAGAAATAGGAGCAGCCTTTGCTACTGGCTTGCTTTCAGAAGTTCCATTAGGATGTTTGCTCTGTTCATCTAGTGCATCTCTAACCGCCTGAATAAAGTTGGCAGCTCCAAAATCTACCTTTGCAACAATATATGGGAAGTGGCTCTTACAATCAACAGCATTTTCCGTATCAGCAAAAACCATAACTCTCTTACGATCTGTAAGCTGACCAATTTTATCCATCTTCTTAGTGAAAGCGTTCTTCTTTTCCTCTACATTGTCTACAACATTCTCTGTATAGCACATCGCTACAAGATTTACCTTGTCCTTTAAAGCATTGTAATACTTATTATCAAGGTTACAAGTTAGCTGCTCAAACTGAATCTTAGTAATGACATCCTCTTTTAGCTTTGTCTTTGTATGTCCAACAAGTAGCAGAGAATAACCAGCATTCTGTAGCTTCATAATCTGAGTTAGCATAAGGTCACAAGCTCTGCTTTCACCCTTCTGGAATCCCTTATATGCCTGTGCTATCGACTTTGCTCTATCGTTAATATCACAGGTCTTATTCCATTCTGCAACAACATAATTCTCCGTTATACGGGCAAATTCATCCATAGAATCTATTGCTACAAACTTTGTATCTGGGTACTCTGCCTTGTTCTCACAAAGTTCCTTTACAATATCAGTAAAGGTCTTAAAATCTGGGGCAACATCACCGAATGCATCATCAATATGCTTTGGTTTATTTTCAACGCCGCAAGTAATAATAAATGTACCTTCATTACTACCAGTGATTAGCTTACCAATTTCATAAACCATGGTGGTCTTACCTATACCACCAATGCCGTTAATAATATAACTGTAATCTTCAAAATTCTTACTTAATCTATAAGTATGTCCAAACTTTCTTGCCATAATCTTAACTCCTTTTTATAATTAATTTTGTACTGTAAAAGGGAAAATTAATTTCCCTTATAAAATATCCTCATCGTCATCATCACTTGAATCAACCGGAGGTTCTTTCATAGGTTTCTTAATTAGATCATTCACCTCATAATTAGTAGGCTCACTTCCTGTAGAAAATCCACGTCCCGGCTTTTCAATCCTAATTTCCTGAATTTTGTCTTCGACTTTACTACCTCCAACATCACGAATAGCATCTTCAAGAGAAATGAGACCAAGATCTATATATTCTTTTGTATCTTCGCTTAGATCTTCATATGTTACAGCAACCCTTGAGCTACCATTAATCTGCTGACATGCAAGACCCATCTTACGAACCTCGTCATCTTCAAACTTACTAAAAACTTTCTTCCATCCCTTAATCTTCTTTTTACCAGCTTCATCTGTACCACATCTCATTGCAAGAGTTATAGGACAGAACCAAGATTTCTTTGTATTGTTATCATAAAATTGAGTATATCCTGATACAATTGCCTTACCAGTTTCGCTATAATCTTCGCAATCCATTGCATTTTCAGTATAAAAGAAATCAATATTAACACTGCTATCTGTATCTACATCATCGTCAACTTTATATATCTTAGTAACTTCATATGTTGAATAATATCTATCGTCTTTTGAACTATATGTATAATTGATATTTCCATTAACTCTAAATTTTATATTCTTCATTTTATCTGAATTAACTACCCTGTTTACATATTCACAGAATTCAGTAGGAGCAAGAAAATGATGTTCTTTCTTCTTTGATGCAGCAAGGGCCTCCGCATCTCCACTATTTTCTATTGCACTACGATGGCTCTTAGTGTCAAGATCTACAGTATATATTTTCCATCCTGCCATTCTATTTATAATTGTTGGATCGTTTCTCTGACTCCAAGGCACTTGGAAGGATTCCCCCTTCTTTCCGTTTTCTGCCTTAGTCATTCCATATATAACATTCTTATTTTCATCTGCCCAACGTCCTGCATTAATTTCCACAAATTGTGTATTATCACCTGCCTGCACTATAAAACGTAGTCTTTCTGACATCCATCCGCTATCGTAATGAGTTACTGAAAAACTCTTTCTATTTTCTGAGTCTTTAATGGGCCTCAGATAACCCACATAACTAAATGTATTCATTGTGATTTACCTCCATTAACATTATCAATAATATATCCTAATTTTATTGCATTCTTTCTTTAATTTTGTATTGTTAATAATATCTCGAATCTTTTGTCACGTCGTATAATTCATAATAATCTAATATGCTTTCCCCGCACCATAATTGCTTCGTTTCTGTTCCACACTGTTCACAATAAAACGTTTTATATATGTCATCAGAATCAACCTGATAAAATATTTCCATATAATGAACTTCTCCACATTCGGAACATTGCCAATAGGATTTCTTTTTCATAATTTCGCCTGATGTCACGCGACATTTCAGCTCCCTCCTTTCCGGTTTTAGGCACACAGCCTTTCTACTATGTGCCTATTATACCATACAAAATTAATGTTGTCAACCCCTTTTGACAATTTTAATTTCCATGTCCTTTCCGTTAATAATTATCTCATTGTCCCCTACGACATAATCTACAATTTCACCCTCGCGTATATAAATAGTTTGTTCCTTACAATGGAACCCATAACCAATTTCTGTTTCTGGGTCAAACTTCATTTGAATATGTTGACTACCAAAAAATCTATGCTTTGTATAGATCTCAACATATTCTCCTCTCATCTCTTCTAGTGCTTCTTTTAATTTTATCATGCCTAAATTCGCCCCTTTTACGTAAGTTTATACAAGTATATTACCACAATTTCCTGTATCTTGCAAGAACATATGTGCCCCCTGTTACAATTTTCTAATTAATTTTGTACTGTGTCATATTGACAAAGGAGCAATATTATATATATTGCTCATACTTTTGGGCCACATTATCTACCCAATAGTTACCAAAATCATAACGTTTTGCTAATATCTCACCTTGTTTTGTCTTTAGAAATTCTCTTAACCCTAATTTTTTCTCTTCCATACCTAGTTGAAGATAATGCCATAATCCTGATGCTGCAATATTTTTCATGGTAAGTCCCGGAATATCTAAATAATCTCTAAACATTTGTATTCGACGATAAACATATCTAAAACGTGAATCCTCGGTACTTACGCCCCTCATATTAAATCTTTCCTTATAAATTCTTCCTTTGCCGTTAACTTCAATAATCTTTGCAGTTTCTCCGTATGACATAATTTCTTCTTCTGCAAATGCCTTTGGAAGAATTTCTTTCAACCTATCGGTTATTGCATATTCTTTTCCATTAATGTATAAAACATCCCCTCTTACACATTCAACAGAAACAGCCAGTAAATCAACCATACTTTTCCCCGCAACACCCTCCCATAATAATTCTACAATTGCTTTATCAGACCAATTAAGCAATTGGGATTCGATATCATCCAACTCTTCTCTTGTTAATAAAAGAATTGCATCTTTACTTATTAACTTGGCAAGATCTGCTTTTTCTATTGTTTCAAAAGCATTATTCTCAATATTTCCAGTTACCCAACGAGAATAATGCTTTAACACTACGCAATAATTCAATAATGAATTTATAGATTTCGCCTTAAATTTTGCGAACATATCAAGTATCTCATCTTTAGTAAAATCTGAAACATCCTTATTATACTTTTCTTCAAAAGGTTCGGTCTTTTTTAATATTGCATAAAGGCTGGTCTTTGCAATAACTTTACTTCTTAAATATTCTTTCGCAAACTTTTCTTTTTGTTCTTGATTATACATCTCCTTCTTCACTCCTCAATTTAATTGTAACAATACAATTTTAATTTGTCAAACCATATCATCCATAATATTTATTGCCTGTTTAAGTTTCTTATTAGACATATCGGCGTAACGCATAGTTGTAGAAATATTGCTATGATGCAATTGTGCAGAGGCCAAATAAAGATCTCCTGTCTTTTCATAAATTGCAGTCGCGCATGAATGCCTTAGTACATGCGGAGTAATTTTTTTATTAGTTACACCCTCCGCATATTTAATTAACAGCTTTCTTATCGCATCATAACTAATACGCTGCCCATACTGAGATACAAACAGAGCATTAGTATTAGCCTTGCCAAAATATTTTTCCCTATCCTTTAACCATGCAACAAGAACTTTCTTAACCTTTTTACTAATCAATATATCAAATTCTTTATTTCTTTTTTCAATTACATGGATAGTATTATTCTCCAAGTTTATATCTTCAATATTAATCTGCTCAAGCGCAGCGACACGAATGCCTGTAGTTACACCAAGCATGAACAGCAAAAGATCCCTATTTACCATAGTTTCTTTTGCTTCATCCTCAATACACTCAATAATTCCTGTAATTTCATCCTCTGTTAAATAAGTCGCAGAAGGCTTATCAGTAATTTTAGGTCTGCTCTTTTTTGAAACAGGATTTATTGTTATTTGCTTTGTATCAACCAAAAAATCAAAAAACGAATTTAGTGCATACCAATGACTTGCTCTAAATGAACTTGAAGTTGCCTTTGTTCTTCCCTTAATCGTTTTTGTTTCAAGACTAATCATATATTTATTAACATCCATAGTTGAAACATTTTTATAAAAATTTCTACTATCATTTCCATTTGTTGTAAATTCCATAAAATTTTTCATGGAATTGATATACTCTCCAATAGTCCTATAGGACTTTTTTTCTGCACGAAGGGTGTAATAATATTCTGTAAAGATTTCAGGTAATGATTTAAGTTTATTTTCAATCTTTGCAAATTCTATAGTTTCTTTTTCTAAACGTCCATTACTCATAATAATAATTCTCCTCTTTAATTTTCTTTCTCTTATTAAAGAAATAAATACTCGCCGCTATCCAACCCATCCACCAGTCCTTGAAAAGCAAAAGCCCAAGCATGATAAATATATAAGCAATCCAGCCGAAAAACAGTTCCGGAATCTTGCTGTCCTTTACATAGCGTTTCCGCGCTTCAAGTTCAGTGTAATAATTGCCTTCTGTAATTTCAATAATCTTATTAGGGACATCTTCAGGTTTAACTCCAATATGATTCTGACATATCCCGCCGCTAAAATTAAAATCCTCGTACATTATATCTAATGGGTGTCCGTCACATCCACAAACACCCCAAAAGACAGCATTAACTACTTTGCCATACTTCGGCTCTTTCATTGTAAATTTGGTGCCAGAATAATATCTGACACCGTTATACTCGAAATATGCTTCCTTATTCACTAGCATCCTCCAAACAAATAATAGCTTCTTCAAGTGCATCAACCGCACTACTCAAATTATCCTGCGCTTCCTGTGACATATCTCCACGTTCTGAACCCTGCAAACTCTCAGGCATATTATCAAATGCTTCTTCCTCGTCTGCCAATATAGATGACACAACGTTTTCAATTTGTCTAATTGCGTTTGCTATTTCTTTACGTCTTTTATTATTCATTACACAACTCCCCTTATCTTCTTTTCAATTTCCATCTTACGGTCTTTTCTTTTCTGTTTAGCACGAGCACGCTGGGCCCACCATTCATGCTCAAGATTTTTATCAAGGTGCCAACATTGTTTTTTAAGGCATTCTTTCCCTGTAATTTGTTTTGGGGTCATGTAACACCCATGTCTTTTGCAATACCCAGCGCAGTTATTACTGCACGTCCCATAAAGCGTATTTTCCATATATCATCTTCCTTTCTTGGATTATACCAAATTAATTTTGTCTTGTCAAGTCTAAATTTAAGCTATTTTCATGCGCTTTGCCATAGCTTTGCGATACGGTTCAAACTCTGCAACCTCATCATAATTAATATCATTAAGAATTTGCATACGTTCATTTTCTGTTAAAATTCTTGTCACTCTAATACGGTCTGTGATTACCCAAAGTCTATTTCCAGATTCTCTAAAATTATAGAACCCGCCATCAGGCAATCTATCCACAAAACACTTTTTCGGAAGCTGCTCGACAACAGAAGTATAATCAACATCGGCAACATATTCTACCTCGCACCAAACTCTACGGAAACGTTTCCCTCTCTGACTTTTATAAGTTCCATCTGCAGACATAAGCCAAGGGGCAGAAGGGATGGTAGCACCCAAATGCCAGCCGGGTCTATGTGCAAAGCCCGGATGATGATCAATAATCTCAGCCATAACCCATTCATTCATAGGGGTTTCCTCAGTTTTTCCAATAAAAAGAGGGAACAACTTATTGTCATCCCTCATCTCAAACAATTTATATCCTTTTTTAATTTCCATTTTAAATCTCCTTTTTATTAATCTTAAAATGTTCCATTAGAGTCAAATTCTTTATATAACTCTGATAGTGCAAAGATCCTTGCATCAAAAAGGTTCAACACATCTTTGTGCTCATACCCATTCTTCTGGATATACGCAGTTTTCAATTCTTTTTCCTTTTCAATTTTTGTATCAATAATAGAATAAATCTCATATTGTGAAAATTTCTTTTCCATTTTAAATCTCCTTTATATTATATCTACTAAAGGACACAAAAAACGAGCATTTTCAATTTAAACGCAGAATAGGAAATCTATCTCTATCTGTATAATATTCGCTTATACACCAAGGATTTTCCCGACTCACAATCCATTCAACTGAACTGCCCTTAAATCTCTTTTTGGCTATTCTCACTGCGCTACTCTTGTGAAGATATTCTTCCATTGTCACACCAGCGGCATAACACTTCCCATTTTCATCAAATCTCTTAAACCAAATGCGCCACTTTTCCATTTTTATTCTTCCTCATAATTAATTTCGAAATCTTCTTTATTCCAAATATGCTTTTTAGTCCAATCTACTCTATGTGGGTCTCCATAAAGAAATGCATTCATTTGTTCATTCACAATATCAGCACTTGCGCAACAAAGATCGATTTCAATCCCATCAGGTCTTCTTATATACAAAAAGATTTCAGGATAATCTTTCGGGTCTCCCCCAATTTCTGCACAAAGCATACCAAAAGGTGTTTCGACTTCAAGAGTTTTCTTTTCCATTTTATATCTCCTCATTTCTGCAAAATCTTTGCAAATTCATAATATTTCTTCCATGATTTCTTAGGAAGATCTTTTTTAAGGTCAATCATTTCTTTAAGAATTTTCCAATTTCTCTTTATTTTACGAAATGGCTTCCAAATAATGTTCTTCATCTCACACAGCCAACAAACTTCTGTAGATAGGCTATCATAACCATCAAGTGTATAAAAATACTCCGTATACACGACATTTAGTTTGTGCCACTTTCCGCATTCGCTACACTTATAATCCCAAGTACTCCACTCACGAGAGTTCTGTGGAAGTTCTGTATAGAAGTAATCATATTCATCATATTCAGCTCCCTCAGTTACAGGAATTCTCCACCAGTTTTTCATAATTAATCTCCTTAATTATAAATGATTCCAATTTTCATATATGTCGTATCAATTCTATCATTAAATCTATTAAAAATTACTGCAATGCCTTCCTCTTCATCAATGAATGCATTAGTATCCCAGCCATTCTCTTCCTTATCAATACGGACTTCTTCATTAAATGAATCTCTAAGAAATTTCTGCGCTTGCTTAAAAGTTTCAAACAAATATACTGGAATTTCAGCATCAAACGAATATTCGAATATTACCGCATAGTTTTTCATGATTAATCCCCCTTGAGCAATTCTGTAACAAGTTTAATTACATAGTCATTTGCCTGATCTATGTTGTCACAATAGATTCCAATTTCCTGATATGTTTCATCATCACTAATTTTAATAAATCTTCCGTCTTTGCTTGAGATATCAATGTGTTTCATAATTATCCTCCCTTTTCATTTACAAGTGTTATTCCAGATAACAATTTGTAGCTCGATGCCTTTCTTTGGGGTATGGGTATTTTATTCTGATGTGCAAAGAATTTAATGTCGCTTCTATATTCTAGCAATGTTTTGGTAAGTTTGATAATTTTTGCTGTTTGCGCGGCATTCAAATCTGCCATACCAATAAGATGGTACAAATCGCTTGTAACAAATTTATCCATTTTTCCTTGCGCTTCCCGACAAGAAGAAATAGTCAAGTTGATCTGCTCAATCATCATTTTGCTGATGTCTTGTGAGTACAGATTGTACCAAGATAAAGCGGATTCACATTGATTAATTTGATTGGCAAGGGTTTGAACTATCATCTGATAATCTGAATCTTTCATAATTAAATCCCTTTATATAATCTCTTCGATCCACCGTCTATTATCGTCTGTCACTTCAACACACACAGTTTCCTTAAGTTTGTTATAAGCATACTCGCTCCACTCTTTAAACTGCCTTGCGATTGCCTTCTGATTTTCTCTTACATCGTAAATATCATCAGAAATCATATCTAATTCTACAGCTTGATTGCATCCACCCCCATAATAACCATAGCAGAGTACCCCGCCCTCTTCATCAAACAGTTGCGTGATTTTTATACCATACCAGCCCGTAGGGTCAGGGATATCGTCTTCACACTGTTTTGAGTCATATGTGAAATCAAATAACGTATCCCAAGGTGCAGAAGCTATTGCGTCTGCAAACTGATCTACTGTCATGTAAATATATTTATCCATTTCAATTCCTCCTAATTTTTCTTAGCGCATAATCCATAATCTTACAATATTCTTCATTAGTGATTGCATCATCAAACGCTGCACGTTCTTCAACAATTTCCGTTAACTCATCAATGTCTGTTGAGTTATCAATTTGTTTAATATAATATTCCATCCTACACCTCAGCTAAACCAGCAATTATACTTTTCCGCAATATCATTTACCTCCTCAAAAGAAGCAGCAGAACCATAAAGTCGCTGACACCATTTATTAGTTTCCTTCTCTAAATTTTCATAATCATTTTGAGGGTTATCATTCTTCCACATGTCCCATACAAAATCACAAATCTTTGCTGTTACAAAACAAGTATCTTCATCCCATATAAGAACAACCGGCACCCCAGTAACAGGGCACTGAAAATCAGCGCTTGTATAAATCATTTTATCACCTTCGTGCGACGGAATATATCACGTCCCATTACTATAATTGTTCCCTTTTCCACATCTCTAAGTTTCTTCTTAAAAAGCATATCATCATAGTCCATTATATCAATGCCCTCCAAAGGACTTTCCATAGTGCTTACCCATTTCAGGCAACACTCCTTAAGCTTACTAGTCAGTTCTTTCTTGGAAACTGAATTTCCATTCACAAAATACTGATATTTATTCATTTTATTTCTGTTTCCTCCATACATTATAATAATAACCAGCATCCATGATGGTGTACCCACCATCTATTTTAACAACAATCTCATCCCCTCTGGCATGTTTCTTAGCCTGATATCTGGTTTTATAAATAAGCATTATTCTCTTCCTTTCAAGATTTCAATAATATGAGAAATGTCAAGGTCATCAATCTCTTCATTTGCATCATATTTATCAATAAGCTCTCTACAAAATTCAATTGCTTTATCTACATTAGTCATTTCTTTTCCTCCCTAAATTAAATTGTCTTCAAGCACAAGTACATTGACTTTCTTACTGTAGGCAGTACAGGCATCGATACAAATGATATCGTTATCAATATACGGCTCAAAATTAGCACCCTCACCCCATTCAGGAGTTCCATATGCTCTATGGTTTGCATAGCTGCAATGCCAATGCCCTACAACTATCTGTTTCCCTCCTACGGTGTAATACTCAGACTCAGCAAATCCATTAAGCCATCTTGCCTTTTCCCATTCAGCATAAGATGCATTACGCCAATCCTCCAAGAAGGGAATATATCCATGAGTGAAGATGTAATGCTGGGTTTCAAAATAATCCACCATAATATCAAGCATCGGTTTCATTTTGAAATACGCAACAGAACATGCCACTCTAAAGCTCTCCGTATTAGGAGCAAGATCAAGCACTGTTTGATAAGTTCCATTGTGGAAATCATTTAAATGCGGAGATCCTCTCTGCATCATATCAAGCATGAGAGATTCATGATTACCTCGCACCAAAACCTTATTGGGAAGTTCCATCAGATAATCAATCATTTCTGCAGGTTTAGGCCCTCTGTCAACTGTATCTCCACAATGTATAAGCATGTGATTAGGATTCTCTTTATCAAATCCTGCTTCATCCAATGCCTTAATCATTTCATCAAAGTATGAATGAGTATCGCTCACTACAAAAAGTTTCATTTACACTCTCCCATAATCATAAATCTGAGCTTTATTTCTGCCACAGTCAATATCTGCCACAAGTCTGCTCTCTGCATCAAACATTTTATAATTGGTTCCCTTATGTTTTGTTTCCGCTACATCAATTCCCATTCTATGGAGCTGGCTTTTAACCAGCTCATAACCACATAAATTTAATATCGTTATCTTTCTCATTACATACACCTCCAAATTTTAATGCTGAATAAACTTGACTGCCTTTACATTTTTCTTCCAGCACTTCTGACAGATACTGCAAGTTATCAGCTTGTCTTTCTGATTCGGACAACCAGTGATTCCCTTCGGGAATTCAGGATTAAGAGTCTTATCAGTAAAATCTACATAAGCCACAGGTAGATTGTGAGGGTTCTCTACCTTCCAGCCCAGATGCCAAGCAGAAAACATTACATTGAAATTATCTGGTAGCTTTCCATGCTTATCAAGCCAATCATTTACAATGTAATACTTCTTAGTAAATGCCATAAACTTAATCTTCGGGAACTCCAGAGCCAGATTTACCATTCCCTCAAAAAAAGCTGCATCAGGAATATCTCCGCTATCGTACCATCTGAACAGCGGGAACGGACGATGCTCAAGCTTAAACTTAACCTGTGCCCAAAAGTCTTCAGGATTTTCATTATAAAGTCTCAGATTCCTTGTATATGCGCCAACCACAGTAGCCATATTCTGCGTCCCTTTCATGCAGTAGCATCCTGTTGCCTTACAAGGTGCGTCCTCTCTGCAAGTACTAGTAGGAAATGCAAGTGTATTGCACATAGGGCCTGTCTTAGAATTGTGACAACTAAGATTAATCTCATTTGTCTTACAAGCAAGTTCCCAAATATATTCATCTCTCGGTATCATTATTTTCTCTTCCATTTTATTATCTCCTTCATATTACATTAATTTTGTATTGTTTACTTTACCTCTAATTCATCAATCCATACCTGATGAATTGTGTGATATTCATCGCTTCCATATGACATTTCAAAATAAATTTCATCATCTTCTATATAAAGAGCTGCCACATCTCCCTCTGGATAAAGCTCTTTATCACCATATTTTTCAATCTCTTCTGAGAAAATATTTTTGTAAAATGCTACCTCCTTTTCTTTTTGCTTTATTGCATCCTGTTTATTTGAATAACACCCATTTTGGTGTAAATTTACATTAAAATCATAATCATATTGGGACATTGACATTACGTTATAAACTTTCATTACTCTTCCTCCTTAAAAAATACATCTTCATATCCAAGAGCACATAGCTCCTCATCCTCAAAGCCAATATCGTGAAGCTCATCCTTTACAGAATCAGTTTCAGTAAAAATCAATGCATAATTAATTGTACTCTGTAGAAGTGAGATTGCCCTCTGGTAACTTAGATCTCCAAATTCTGCGGAAAGCCAAATTTCTCTCTGCATATACATAAGGATATCATTTGACTCAAACTCAGCAAGTTCTCTTGCACACTCACAAACTCCCTTTTCAACATCTCTACCTACAAGGAGAATCTTATTCTCTGCTTCTGCCTTATTATGACTCTCATCTATATGCTGTATCTGTTTATTGAACCATTCAGTATCTTTTAGAGTTTCCTGTCCACACTCAATCATATAGCCGATTGCTGCACGAAAAATAACATCCCATGCAGAAGTATATTTGCGACGAATATCATCGATTGCCTTTTTGGTTTCTGTATAATTATTCATTTATTCATCCTCCTCATCAATTTCTATATTAAATTCAATATGAATACATTTCTTTTTCTCGTCATACCATATATCCATACCCCCAATTTCATAATTTTCCCACTCAGAATATTCTTCCTCTGAAATATTGAATGTTTTTTCGCTATTGCAATCAAATATTGAGAACTCTACATTATCAAGAGAACAACAAGCACTTATAAAATCATAAATTGTCATTTACTCATCCTCCTCTGTTGTAATATATTTGATATAATCTTCATCTTCATCGTCCCATAATTCAAACCAATCATATGGGTCTCCGCAACTGCTTCTAAATTCCGTTATCTTATGCCTTTCAACTACTTTTTTTGCAAGAGATTCCATATCCGGTTTATCACCTTTATTTAGCTCATCATACACATCATTGTCTTTGTCATATCCCATTAAATGTATCATTTACATTTCCTCCTCATCGTCTTCTGTAATATACTCTACTCGAATTGCAACAATCTTCCCCTCATCATTATGTGCAGTCCAACAATCATAGCCTCCGTCTCCGTAGCCCGAAGAAGATACAAATCCAAGACCATCAATAGTGTTTCCATCACTAATTTGAATCGTTGGCCAGTTTACATTTGCGTTTCTGCTCCATTCGCTGTATCTTTCAAACTGTTCAACCATATTTTCGGCATCATAATTCCAAACAAACTTTACATAATTTGGATTTTTCTTAGTCGTTACAGTAAGTTCGCATACTTCCCAATACCAAGCTTTATTTACATGTTCAATTTCACTACTGTCACTATGATATTTTTTATAATATTCATAATCAAAGATACCAGCCTGACCACTATCAACGCCAACCTCAAAGTTCTCCTTGCTGTATTCAAGGGATTTCTTGACATAATCTTCATGCACAACCTGAATTGCAGAAACTCGATTACCCCATTCACCTTCATCAGAAGTTTCTACCGTACACTTATAGTTGCCTTTGAGTACATTATCAATCACACCTTGACACCAAGTATTCATTCCATAACATGGATCAGAAACCATTATCTTATCACCAAGAGCAATAAAACCTTTGTCATTAATTTCAATATTATTCATTTACATTTCCTCCTTAATATTCATTGTTTTATCTGGCGGAATTGCATTTCCGTCTTCATCTTCGTCGCCTTCAACCCACCAAGACTCCCACATATTGTAGGTTTCGCTCAATCTCTCTACCATAAACTCTTCGCAGCAAGAGTCTTCTACATAATCTCTATATTCTCCCTCTTCCATATCCTCGGTACTGTGCCATTCAAGATAATATTCATCAAGCATATCAAGAATTTCCTTTTCAAGACTCTTGTATGCATCATCCCACTCTATACATAATTCTCTTTCAAAACAATTTACCCAATATCTTGTTATCATTTAACATCACTCCTTAATATTTTTATGTTATATACTCATGAACTTTGTAAGCTTCCTTTATCAGTTTCATATAATGCTGCGGAAGATGAGGACAAGGATTACGATGACCTGTGATAGCAGGTCATAGTGATCGTATGCCTCATATTTCGGCAGCATAATTGAAGTTTAGTTCCCTTGTATATAATGGCGCTTATACCATTTTACGCACTCAATAATTTTGTAAGCTCTCTTTAATGGCTTCATATAATACGACAGTATCCTGAATGGATGCGCCGAGTGCCCCGTCTGATAGGACGGGGTGATCGTATCCATCTATTCAGGACTTACTGCCGTAGCATTGAATTGAATTACCTTGTGCATATTGGTGCTTATACCAAAATGTACTCTGCATTTCCGTAGATATTTCTTTAACTGTTTCATATTCTGATCCTTCTGGAATTAGGATACAGCGATCGGCAGTGGCGATAGCCCTGCGGTTAGCTGTATCTTTATTCTTATGAAGGATCATAATTGAATTGAAATACCTTGTACATTGGCAGTATCTATCTGCATTTAATTAGTCGCTATAGATTTCGCTCATTCTCCTATTAAAGTCAAAGTTGTTGTCCTTGATTACCTTCTTCATAAGAGCAAACATTCTCCAACCTTCACCCTGATATTCCTTACGTCTCATATTAAGTTCATTTATTGCTTCACTATCATAAATGAAACGTATCCCGTAACAATCCCCAACACCACAATTATGGAACATGATAAGATTCTTAAGAGTGTAATATGCACCCTCTCCCTTATAAGCGTCAATCCATACCTTGGACTTAGGAGTGTTATAAGGAAGCCTAATCATCTTGCCATTAAATCTCCTCAATGCAGCATACATTACTGCATAATTACTTGCATACTTAATTTTGTTACACTCAATAACCATAGGATTATAAACCTTCTTGTTCAAATCCGCACAGAAGATATTCACGCCACGAACCTTCTTATAAGGAATTCCCTTACACTTATAAGTTTTAGAATTCTCAATATGCCTTTTAAGCTCATCAATATAATCAAGACAAGTTTTTGCGACCACTTCTCTAGTAAAGAATGTTGCTCTCTCATCAAAGGTTTCCGCATCCCTTACTTCCAACTTACTAAGAACTTTAACCTCTTCAAGCATCATCTTGAACTGATAATCATAACCATAATGGCTAAGTGCAGCATTAAAACCAGATTCCTGTCCATCATAAGACACATAATTCAGCATTTGAAACATTTGAGCACATACAAACCTTCTGTGGAGTTTAGTATTGCGCACATATCCATCAGAGATAATTTGGTTTGCAATAACATCATTTTCTTTTACAATTTGAGGGACATAATTTCCGTTATCATCAATCACAATGTGAACTTTAGTTCCTGCTGGAATGCTTTCGCTTATATTCAATGTAAAATATTTACTAGTATCAATACCAGCGTTACCTAATTTATTCATTCTCTCGTTTTTATTCATAATTCATTCTCCTTTATTTTTTATTTCCATCTACCCATGTTCTTAAAATTACTAAGTCACTATCACTTCTTGATTGCCAAAACCATTTGCTCATAATATCTTCATCCCATACAAGTTCTCCATTAAGAATCATGCAAAGGACAAATCCTTCCAGCACCGCTTGTGCTACTTCCCTACGCTCTCCACGCATCAACTGTTCATCAGTCAATTCTTCCGCAGGCAACGCTTTAAAATAGCATTTTCGTTTCTTACTACTACGTTCACTTGGAATAGAGGTTTTATAATTTCTATAAAGCTCCCTAATCATGTGCAAAAGCGTTTGTAAGCTGTAGATATTGTACTCATAAATGAGATACCTGTTCTTATCATACTTTCCATTATCAATCAGCTTTGTGTTTCCAACCTTCATTGTGCGAGTTTCAAAATCAATATAAAAATTTTCACCCTCGCTTACTCTTTTTATTAACTCATCATATATTGTCATACATTCTCCTTTCTTTTAGACGCTCGTAATCTCGACATGTTTCTTTACGTGTTTCATATATCCTGATAGCGGAAGCTGGAAGATGCTGTGAGGGCGTCAGATAGACGCATTTAAGCATCATCGAGCTTATTGAATATCAGGAAATTAAATTTTAACTACCTTGCAATCTATTGGCATGTTCCATTTGAATTACTCATAACAGTGGTACATTTCTTTATTGGTTTCATATAAGAGGCGTGTGCCTGCACATCGGCGCGATGTAGCCGGTCGATAGACCGGGCAACATCGTCGCTTATTGCAGGTCAAGCACGCCTTCTATTGAATTCTGTTACCTTGCAATCCATCGCTGTACTGCGTCCACAATTACTCATAACACCGACGTATTTCTCTATTTGCTTCATATTAGGAAGCCTATGCCTGTAATAGATGGGGAATGTGCTGGAGATAACCAGCATAATCTCCATCTCATACAGGTTAAAGGGCTTCATGATTGAATATTGCTACCTTGTAATCACTTGCTACGCTGCAATCATTTTTACATTTGCCTTACTAATGTTTCAAATACCGCCCTCCTTGTCATTAATGCATTCTGCATACAACGAATGCTATAATAATTTTGTATTGTTGAAGTTTTATTTCTATTTGCGGTCACATTCTTGCCAACTCCTCTCATAATTGTGAAGTCATCTTTATCATTCACACTTCCAAGACCTCCAACCTTTGTCTTTCCAGTTGCACAAGCTCTTATACAGTCCATTACAAATGTATTTAAAGTATCAATATCTTTATCTACATTAATAATTGGAAGTACTGAAGTTGCCCATGAGTAAGTTCCATCTCCCTTGTAGAGATAAGAATTTACCTGATTGACCGCCTTTGTTTCAGATGTCTTACGCTGTTTTATTGTACGAGTTTCAATCTCTTTCTGGAAACTCTTTACACGAGACTTAGATAATGTAATCTTGTCTCCTTTTATATTAAAACCAAGGAATTTAATCCATTTGTTTTTATATACAATTTCAACTTTCTTAGAATTCAAAGTCATTTCCATTTCCTCAAGCATTTGTTTAATGACTGTAAATCCTTCTTTCCAATGATTGCCAAGAATCATCAAATCATCGGAATAACGTACATAGTAAACATTCATTTGGCTGATTGTATTATCTATATGATATAGAACTGCATCCGCCAGAAAACTTGCCACACTACAGCCCTGCTTTAATGATTGATAATGCTCTATGAGATTTCTCTCAACATCAAAGCACCAATCTGTATGATAATATTTTCTTACAATATCAATGACCTTTGATTTGCCAACTTTCTTTTCCATTCTATCAAATATCTCATCAATATATCTGATAGGAACTGAATCAAAATACTTTGACAAATCCAGCTTCACTCCCACTTCCATACCAGAAACCTTAACCATGTGCCTTGACAACTCCTGCACAACCTTACCGCAACCTAGCCCGGTCTGATAAGATTTGCAACTCTTATGAATGAATTCAGGAAACATTTCAAAGAACAAATTATTTGCAATGGACAAGAAGATACGGTCAATGTTTTCATTTACGAATACGATTCTCATATCTCCATTATCTTTCGGGATCTGTACCTCATGTGGAGGCGCTATCTCATAACAATCATTTATAATTGCCTGATACAATGCCATTCTTACTTCTGGAGATGTTAGCTTCCTCAGTTCTCCCTTGTCGATATGTTTATCAACTCCGATTTCCAATGCACTCTCCCAACGCTTGATTTCAAAAAACTTTTGCAATAATATATCGGACATTTATTTCACCTCCAGTTTTATTTTAAGGGGAGCCGAAGCTCCCCGCTTTACCAGCTTGCATGATAGAAAACTGCTTCCTTTTCAAAGTCAGTTTCCTTCAGAACTTTCTCAAGGATTTCAATGGTTTCCTTGATATCATTCATATAATATTCATCATAACCTGTCCCTCCAAAGAAGAAACCCTCGCAAGACGGAAGCAATTCTGCAATCTCATCAGCGTTTACAATATAATCACCTTCTTCATAACAAGGCTCCCACTTTCCATTGACAAGTCTTTCACCATTCTTTATCTGTCCATGTGCGATTTCTGCCTTATCTACGACTTCTTTGCACAAGTCAAGCAGTTCCTGAAGCTGATACTCATTAACTTCATAAGCTCCGCAATCATCAACTCCATTCTGGACATTCTCAACGAACCAGTTATGAATCTGATTTGCTTTACGCCAATAGCCAACCTGCTGTACAATAGAACCATATCCATATTCATGCTTAGTATCCCAAGTGGAATATCTGTGTGTATAATACGGAGTATAGAACTTCAGGAAGTCAGGTCTTATCTCACTTTCTGAATGGCCACACCAATTTTCAAAGCTATATTTCTTTTCGTTTTCAGTTCCTTTCCAGCTAAAGTATTCCTCAAGCGTATAAATGTCCTCCGGTTTTGCATTCTTATAACGAGGATACTTATTAAGATACATATCAAGTCCACTGTTAATTCCTCCTTACATATTCATAAATATTTCAATGATTTTACCAGTTTCTGTTTCCATTATATAATCCAGTGGTATTGTAGATGTGAGTTTGCAAGGATAATAACCATCAGTTTTCTCCTGCCCATATCTATTATCCTTATCAGGAGTTACCTGAAATCCCTCATAGTATTCCAGTACATTCTCATCAAGATTAATGATATATGCATACTCACAGAACAGTGAATCTTTAATAAAATCACTATTATCTATCATATATGCGACTGGACTATTATAGAGAGCATCCAAATCTCCCTGTATCTTCCTCAGCAGACAATACCAATCATTCGTAGACTGTTTTGATACACTGAGGTCACACAGACCTGCATCTACACAGGTCTTTATTTCCTCCTTGGTGGGAGTCGCAAGCTCCTGCACCATCTGAATTCTGTCATAGAACTTTTCAAGCTCATCAACGGAATGCTTTTTGATGAAATTAATCACATCTGCACCAAGTCCATCGGGATAGCTGTCAAAGTGATTATAAGTTGTCTTGTCTACTCCATTCTTACGAAATCCGTAAAGTCCTCTTGTACCCATATTAAAGTTCCTCCTTTAATTTTGTGTTGTTAAATTTCAAAGTCCCAATTCTCGAAGCCGCCACGACTAATAAAATCTTCTCCACTATTCCATTCTTCGTCAGTAATTTCAATTTTAAACTCTTTTTCTGCTTCTTCTTTTGTATCGTAATCCCCTATACAATATTCATAATAATCAACACACTCCTCACAAATAATTTCACCATTAATGTACAGATAATGCTCTTGGAAGCAACATCCACATTCTTCGGAGTAAACTTCCATATCTAAATTCCATTTTTTGCAGGCTTCCCAAAGAGTAATAAATTCATGCTGTGCTGCATCAAATTCATTTCCAAACCACCATTTATCAGGTTCTGTTCTCATGGAAATTGCATTATCAATTAATGCAGACTGCATACTCCATTTGCAATAACCCTCTATGAATGCTTTTCCTTCTTCATCTTCATAATCAATTTCTGCCTCAGCACCTCTGCCCATATAGATTGTTCCCTTTTGAATCAATGCATTATAAAAGCTTTCAATATTTTCATGTTCACCTTTTACACACATTATAAAACTACATATATTTGCCATTGTTTACCACCCATATACTTTCTTAATTCTCTTGCCCAAGCTACGAGTGTAGCGAGTAATATCTTTGGCAGTTGCCTTGCCATTATAAATTTTGTGACAGAAGTTATCTGCTTGGTCGCTTGTGATTTCCGGTTTGAATTCTCTGAAAAGCATATAATGAGTTTCATCATGATGACTCTGACGCGAACGTAGATTGTTATGTTCATCTACATAAAATTCACCATATTCACAATGTGTCGCTAGATACAAACATTCACCTATATTGTGGTCATAAAGCTTATAGGCACTTCTGCGTCCATTCCAGAAACCAAGGTCTGCTATACAGATGATCCTGCCTTCTGTATCAATATTGAGATTCATGCGTTCATCTTCAAGATACATGTCATTTGTCTCATACATCCAAGTGCAAAGATCATCCTCATTGATTTTCTCTGGAACTTCCATTTCATTGATTTCAAGAAATTCTTTATACCCTTCTGCCCAATCTTCTGGATTCAAATCATAATTTTGCCATATTACATGCTTCATTCTTCCATCTCCTCCGCAACATCTTCACTATCAATAAGCTCCATGTCGCTAAAATCAATTTTCCCATTATCTACTTGATAACGATATTCTTCAAGTGCCTCATCTGGACTATTTGCTTCTACATAAAACCACCCGATTAGCTCTTCCTTATGGATAATTTTATAAGTTTTCACTTTATCATCTCCTTAATGGTTCTTTGCGTCAAGCAATACACATCTCATGAACGCTTCCAGACAATCAGTCCAGAATTCATCACTATCTTTTAGGTCTTCATAATCTTCTTTACTTGCGCCATCCGGTATGCCCATTGTTGCCCAGACACTCCAAAAGATTTCCTCATCTTCGATGTTGCTTCTCAGATAATCATCCATCTTCTTACCGAGCTTTGGACGATCTGTATTGTTAAGATACATAAAATCTCCTTTCTGTAAGGGGTGGGGATTAGACCCCAGCCCTTACCTTTAAGGCAAGGGAATCCCCTGCTCTTCCAAATGTGTTACTATTTGTTTTAGTTTTTTAAACCAATCATACATTGTATAATTTGATTTCATGCGATTACAAATTGCACAACAAGGTATCACATTGGCTATAACATAACCTTCATCTGAATTAACTCTGTCAATTCCAACAAATTTATGTCCAAATTCATCCTCTGGAAGTTCTCCACAATAAAAGCATGGATAACTTGTAATTCTATCAAAATCTTCTAAAGTTAATTCAAAAGATAAATTCCTTTCTTCCGCTCCTAATTTATATTTTAAATATCTTGCATTAAGCTTATGTCTATCTCTACGTCTTTGTTCTCGCATCTTTTCTACATTTTGACTTTCATATTCCTTTCTTTTCTGTTTAAAATACTCTTTATGTTTTTGATTATAAGCTCTTTTTTCTTCAGCATGTTCCCTAGAATATTTGGTGTGATATTCTTTAACGTGATCAGCATTATTATCAAACCATTGCTGAATTTTATCTTTTCTTCTTTTTCTTTGTTCTTTCTGACAGTCTTTGCATAAAGATGAAAATCCATTTTTCTTAGATGATTCCTTAGTAAACATATCTGTTGGAAGTTCCTTTTTGCAATGACTACATATTATAATGCCTTGTTTAAAAAGTTCTTCTCGTCTTATTCCTTCTTCTTTTGTAAGTTTCCCATAGCCCAATTTATTTCACTTCTTCCTTAAACACATACCCTATTCTGTATAAGCTCATAAAACTTATCAAATATTATATTGCCATCGAGAACTTTCTCAAATCTCTTCTCTTCAAAAGTAGGGCTGTTTCTCTTAGGGGCAGTATGCCATGCATAATCCGACATGGCATTGATAACTCCATATGCAGTATCCCTATACTGAGCAATATCAGGCATTGCATAACAAATATAGAACCCGTCCTTCATAGACTGTACATTTGCCTTTTTACGATCCGAATCATTCTCGTCAATAGGGAACAATTCATTGAGAATTGCATCAAGTTGCTCTCTAGAAATAGGCGTATTTGCCAATCTATCTGCTTCTTCTTCAAGAGCACTCATATATTTATTTGCCATCCCCAGACAATATTTTGCTTCCACAAGTTTCTCATCCAAATTGCCTATGTGTTTTGTACTCCAAGAACGTCTTGCACCGCTCAAAGCAAGTGACAAAGTGTTATTGCACACTACTCGAATTGCTGTGGTTACGACTTTGATTGCACCAGTTCCGTCATGAGCATTAGTAAAGCACATATACGGCTCAACCTCATCTCCAAGAATCTTGGTCTCGGGCATTCTAGCCAGAAGCCAAACTCTCTTGCCTCCATTCAGAGAACCAGCAGTTTCATATCTGACAATGCCATTCTCCGTTTCCCCCACAATATTATCTGTGAATGAGAATGCTTCATTATTCTGCACAATCTTATATCTGTCACTTACAATACCAAGAACAGACTTATCATCACTTCGGACATTTGCTTTGTAGTTCTTTATCTCTGTTCCGTCCTCCATGAAGACAGGAGTCTGCTCGACATTCCAATCAAGACCTGCGGCAATAAGTGCTTCTTTACTGTTCGGTGCTTCCTGAATTATCCTACAACGGTCTGCAGTTTCTGCGTAATGCCAAGGCTTAAGTCTAACGCTGAACATGCTGTCATTTGCTTCAATACAATGTGCCATACTTTTAATCTCCTTTAATTAATTTCTATTATTTTAAATACGTCTCCATTTCGCAACATGGCTGCAAAGATATATGCATACTTTTGGGTTCGCATATTCAATGCTAAATATCCTGTGCCACAATCATTCTTGTAAATATGGATTATATCACCTGCTTTACTCAAATTTGTGTCAACCAACATTTCCCCGGCTATATAATTGAATCTTCTTGGGATTACATTACTTTTCGCCATAATATCTTTTACCTTTCCCTAGTTCTACAATGCCATCTTCTGCCCATGCAATGAAGACTCCGAAGGAATCATATGTGAATTTGATTCCATTCTCTTTACAAAAGGCTTCTTTATCATGCCTTCTTAATTCTTTTTCAAGTTCTACTTTGTTCAATGCGGTCTCACCTCCGATGCTGGTTCCATTCTTGCAAGAAGATTAAGTACCTCTTCCTTTGACATCCAGAAATGTTCCTGCGAAATATAAATGCCATCTTCAACTACACAATTGAAGCGATCATCCCATTCAATAAAGTGTATATGCTGATTGAAAGCGTTCTCCTGAAAAAGATACTTAGTAAATTTATCTGTCACCTCATTTCTGGTGAGCCAACCATATTTCCTTGTTCCATTTTGGAGCTCGAAAGCCACAAACATTTCTTTTGCCTTGTCTTGCGGGACGTTACGAAACTGTCGCCAAATAGTTCTTCCATCCTTTGTCTTTCTATTTGTGGGAACACTAAAGATGTGCTCCCTTATTCCTCCTAATTCTTCTGCTTCAATCCATGGAAAGTCTCTTAGATTCCCTTTGCTATCGTGATAAATGTCCATATTTACACGCTCCTCATTGATAATATTTGCATTGCCTCAGCTTCTTCTTTGGTACAATTATAAAGCTGATTCATATATTCACAGGTCTCTTCTGCCATTTCCTTTGTCGGATATGACTGATAAGGATAATAACCAGTCTCTCCCTTAGCCAGTATTATTACCTGCGTTTTATCACTGGGCAACAGAACTGCAGCACGTTCAGGCAGTTCATCAGGATGATTAAGGGCATACATAAGTTTCTCTTTATTCATTTTGATACACTCCTTTTATTAATTGCCTCAATGTAATCCATATATCGTTTTCCACCATAGCCAGATAATATACGTCGTTTATCATACGCCGCCGCTTCCTTAAACAACTTCAAGTTTGATCCACATCCTTTGGCATATTTATCAATTCCGGCCCCGCCAATAGGCTCATCTTTGTAATAAAGCATATAACCTCTGGTATTACATTCATAATGAATATCATTTGCATTAATATCCATTTTAGAACGTCCTCAACACGCCGCCACCAATGCTCTTCCATTGGATCTCGCCAAACTCACTACAATCAAGCATATCGTAATTCACTACATAGACACAAGCATAGCCCTCATCAATGTCAGTATGATCCATGAACCATTCAGACTGATAGTCACTTACATAGAAGATGTTATCCATTTTCCCTATATTTGTGTAGCTACGCACGACAAGATACACAAGAGCATTGTACTTCTGCTCAAAGTCCTGCACCATTTTCTTCTCTTCATCGTTAAGCCAGAACAAACCTCCAAGCGGCGGTTCGCTTACCATGATTACATCTTCTTCGGCAAACTGCTTGATTGCATCCGAGATAATACCCATTGCCTTCATTCGCTTGATTGCTTCTGCCTTTTTGATTTCTCTTGATACGTTCATAATTTATTCCTCCTTAATTTCTTTTACATTGAAACCGTCATGACAATATTCATATTCGTCAGTAAGCCAATCTGCAATCTCGTCAAGTAAATCGTCATCATTGATGTCGTTATATCCAACAAAAATGTGTTCTACTTTCTTGGGAAGATTAACTTTTTCTCCGTCTGTGTCCCACTTAATGTCATAAATGAGAACCTTAATTTGGCTTTCCATATTCTCAAAACTTGCAACTTCTTCGTATGCCTTTTGAATTGGACACCATTCACAAGTATCTCCAGTACAATGTCCAAGGTTTATTTCATTTCGGCAATACTTTCCAAACAAAGTCTTGAACGCTCTCATTTCATCATTAGTCATTTTACTTTTCCTCCTTATTCGTGGTTAAATCCACATCTTGATGCATGATAAGCTCATGCACCAAATCTAGATTTAAATGAAATCCCTTATTGACATCCCCGGAGCATCCCAAGGATTGCTTGGGGAATAGTCTCCATTTTCAGATGAGGGAATATATTCATCTTCGTCTTCATCTACGCCCAGACCACAACACACTCTGCAATCTTCTGCATACATTGCATCGAAGGGGCACATTCCGTCATCTCCGTCACATGGAGTAATTCTTTTTCTCATATTACTTCTCCTCAACTTTCTTTTTCAGTTCCTCAAGTAACTCTTTCATATCCACTTCATTAAAATAAGATTTTGACTGCCATTCCTCTTTACATCCCTTACTCAGATTCTTATAGTAAACTTTTCTTGCCTGTTTAAGGATTTCTTTTACTTCCATCTCTGACCTATCCCTTGAATACCTGATATATCTGTGTTTGAGCCAGAGCGTTTCAAGCTTATACGCTTTAAGCACTGCTTCATCATTAATGCAGACTTCGGTTATACAGACATTGAAATCTGAATATAATTCTCTTTTCGAAACCGTAAAGTCAACACCCTTAAAAGTGAATGTTAACGGCTGACTAAACTGATATAAATTTTCAATTATATTTTTTCGCGGGATTTCCTCAGAAAGCCAAACCAGAAATATGGAAAAAGCAACTATTGATATACTCCCGATGATTATAAAAAGCATATTTCTCCTTTCATTATTTCACTTTAATTTTGTGTTGTCAACTCCATATCTCTTTCAGCTTCGAAATATGTGTCAGCACTGCCGCAGAAATTTCCGTTATCATCAAGGATAACGTAGTGTCCATGATAAGGAATTATTTTCATTTTACAGCTCCCATGTACCAACCTGATTACCATTGTAATCCATGCAAACTCCCTCAGTTCTACCTGCCTTGATATGATTGCAAATAGATGAGAAGATGTCTTTCAATTCTCTTGCTGTGGCATAATTGTCCATGCTTTCATCATACCCATATGGGGCATGAAAAGCTGCGTTGCCAGTGTTAATTTCTATTTTCATTATGTTTCCTCACTTTCACTTTAATAGGTTTGTTCTCAAGGATGTCGGCTACTTCATTGAAGAATTTCTGTTTTGCCAGATATATATCAGAGACACTACAAATTACTCCAGAAGATGGGCATTCCTCACAAGGACGGCAACACCCTTTCTCGTCGAAATACTGACGAATTATTGCCGCTCTTTCCTTATTCGTCAATTTCCTTCACCTCCACAATT
Source organism: uncultured Prevotella sp. (assembly GCA_900554835.1). Lineage (GTDB taxonomy): Bacteria > Bacteroidota > Bacteroidia > Bacteroidales > Bacteroidaceae > Prevotella. The sequence goes on from USJD01000001.1 coordinate 62,037, forward strand.
TGTATCATGTCCCCTATATTAGGGAAAAGCTGCTTTATTTTCTTGATTGCAAGGGTTTCTGCTTTGCGTTCTGTATTGGCTCGAACATAAATAGGTTCTATGTGATCGGCACTCCAGAAACATTTTACTTTAACAAGCCAGTTTTTCATTTACCCTCTCACTTTCTATTGCGCTGTTTGCTTTTCTTTGCCTGCTTTCGCTTATTTCGCTTGAGCTGCTTGTGATTTTTCTTGGGCTTCTCTCTGTCGGAAGCTCGGACATGCCCATGTCCCTCACCTGTGATAAGGTTCGGTTTGGGAATGGGAGGGAACATAAGTGCGCCCAACTCCCATTCGTCATAATAATCGAACATTTCTTAACTATCTCCTTTGTGCCATAGGGCATCCAAAACATGTGACGCAATTCATCAAATCCCTAACGTGCATATTTCCAATGACTTCATCATTCGAAGCATCTTCATCACTTATCTGATGACCACATTCCTCCATGCTAGACTTTTCGCTTTCTTCATAGATTTTGCCAGAGAACAAACCAAGATATTTCATTTGCCTTACCCTATCACCTGCAGATTAGGCATGATTGCAAGGATGCTCTGAATCTGTGCATCTATCTTTTCTGCTCGTTCATTTGCCTGTTTTACATATTCTTGTTTTGCTTCTCTGTCTGCTTCAACGAGCTTCAGAACCTCATATACTATACGACTCATTTTTTCTCGACTAATGCTTTCGTCTGCTGTTTTCTTGAGTTCTATAATATACTTAGAAATGTCATTTGCCTTGTAGCCCATTTCTGCAATGTAGCAGAACTTAAGACCATTCTTTTTTCTCCCTCGGCCAACACCACCACCAACAGTTTTATATTTCCCAGCAAGATGCCCTATAAGGGAATTATAATTAAGGTTGTAATAATTTGCTGCTTCCTTTGCAGACTTGAATACTTCGCCAGTGATAATGCACAGAACTGCTTTGCCTTTATGCACCTGCATATTGTCGGGCATGATGTCGAACTTCGCACGGTTAACAATGACGTTTTTCATAGATTTAATTCCCTTTCTGCCTTATGGCTTTGATTCTTCTTCAATTTTTTGTTGTAGGATATCTAACGCAATTTCCATTGCTTCACGATATTCATGGGGTAGCTGGGATAGTGCTTCGCAGAGTTTGAAATAGGCTTCTTTAGTTGTCGTTGAACATTACCTCGCTTTCATATACGAAACCTCGGTCTCCCGTTTCCGTATCATAGAGTTCGCAATTAAATCCCTTCATGCATTGTTCATGCACAAAATCCTGTACCTCATAGAAGTTATCTGTTTCCAGACTATCCATGAGACCAGCAAAGTTTGTGCATAAATATGCACTCGCTTTATATCGCATATACTTTTCTCCCTTCCAGCACTCCTGCCATTTCTATTTTGTGATATTTGATGAGCAAATCCATTGCCTTGACACCTATCAGGTCAATGATAGCGTCAGCATAAACACCATTTCCTTTGGGATATCGGGCAATGAGCTTGGCATATGCCTCATTTGCTTTCTGTTCTTCCATTTATATTACCTCCTTTTTTATTAAGCCCATAAGCAAACCCTCAAAGTTTCCCTTGAGGGCTTAATATAGGTTTAACTATAATATATGTCTGTGATATCCCTTCCGTTATGTGTGATATACAGGGGAATATCATAGCTGATATCGCTTGCAAAGATAATTACATTATCAATTCCTGCCTTGTCCAATGTTATGCTTAAGGTATCAACTGCATCGCACAGCTCAACAAATTCTGAACTTCCGTATCCCATTGTTGCACCGTCGAAAGTGAAAAGGACATAATACATCCCTTCATCATAATCTGTTTCCAGCACTAAGTCACCAAGATTTTCATAAATAATCTGGTCTGCTATCTGGATTTTCTCTTCTGTGGTATAGGTTTCGCTTTCGCTTCCACAAGCACACATAAACAGGGCACACAGGGCGAGGATGATGCAAATGATTTTTTTCATAATTTCTTTTCCTTTCTTAATTTTAATGGGCAATTTCAACTGTTACCACGAGTATGGCTCCAATAATCAACAATGCTATCATGATTATCATCTCCTTTCTTATCCACAATAGCAATAACCATTGTGGCAAATTCCCTCATTGTCAATCCATTTTATAATCTGATGCCCGTACTTGTTGCACCATTTCTGGAATCTTTCATTCGACATACAGGTTCTATGTGCAATTGCTCTTTCCTTATGACTTGTGATAATGACACGCCGCCATTGAATTTTCATGATAATTTCCTTTCATAATTTAATTTAGGTAAAGCCCTTAATGAGACTTGCAAGAGAAATCTTGCAAGCCCGATAAAGGTTTTACTATACTCTTTCTGCTTTATAGACAGTTGTATAACAACAGTAATCTGAATTCTCTTCCGCAAAACGTTTTGCTGCTTCAAGAGTAGTGAAACTGCGAACTTCGCTTACAAAGTCAGTTTCTCCCTCTTGAGGTTCCCCTACACCATAAACAATGCAAAGATACATGATGATTTCCTTTCTTAATCAATGTAATATTCGTCGGTCTGCCCGAACACTGTGAAGTAACCAATGTGGTTATTTGCCTTGTCTATTTCAATGATTCCCTTAGTGACTGTCATACGCCAGCCAATAAGGAAGCCAAGGATTAACGCTATGATTATGATTGAGATTTGCTTAATTTCTCTTACCTCTCTTTCCGTAGTCGTTGACTTCACACCATGTGAGATAGTCATCTTCCTGCGTTTCCCTTTTCCATGTTTGCCACTCATCACCAGTTCCCTTGAGAACTTCCTTGAGAACCTTAACAGCAACGCCAAAGCCGATGACGGCAAAGACAAACCATGATAATACGCTATCCATTGATGATATACCTCTTTTCCTTTGGAATTTTACGGATTAAGCCAGCTTTTATGAGTAAAGAAATCCCTTCCTCGCCTATTGCCGACTTGACTACTCTTTCTGTTGCATGGTCTCCATATTTCTCTTTGAGCTATGCATGATAGGTTTCTGCTTCATGCTCAAATGCATACTCCATATAGGGTTTGCATATTCTATCGAGCACAAGCTCTGGATCTTTATCGGGATGAGCCGACATTTCCTTTTTGAACTCATCCTTGATAGATGAATTCCAAGGAATACGCAAGTCATTAAAGACTTGCTTTTTATCCCTTATGAGAGGCATTTTTACTCCTTTCCCGTTAATTTTGTGCTGTCAAAACACGCCATGACAAGGCTGTGAACATTTGCGATTGCACAAGTGTCACAGTCAAGACGCATTCCCTTGTTGCAACAACAGTCACAACTATAAGCAAATGCCTTTTGTGCTTCTGCCTTGCTATTTGCGGCATACTGTTTGTTGACACCGACCTGTTCAAATTTGTACATAATATTCCCCTTTCTATGAACTTAAATAAGCCCATACAAAAGCCCTTGAAGTATTCAAGAGCTTTAATCTGGGTTTATGATATTGTTAGATATTTCTCACATTTGATATAATTGCCATTAGCAATATATCCTTGAATTTTCGTCCACCCATATTCAGTAGTACGGTCAGCAGGAAATACAATGCGTAAACACTCTACTGTGTACTCTATCCCATATTCATCTTTGACCTTGAGAATAGTTGCATGACGAGCATGACTCATATCGTCAATGTGAAATGAAACTACTCCTATCTCTGGTAATCGTATCTGATACATTTTACACCTCTACCATATACGTACCCCTACATAGGCTTGAATAAGCATCGGGTCTGTCAGCAATAGATGACACATATTCAGTGCCACAGTTTTTGCAGGTGTTTCAGGTTCAAAGAATTGAGCGTTACGCACTGCATTGTTAATGCACTTGATTTTATCGTCAAGTGTAGGCTCACCATGGTTATACAAATGGTATGCACCCCCATAGATTTCAATAGACCTTGAGCCATAGCAATTTGACTCAAGTCGCTTTAATATCATTTTTTGCATAATATGTCCTCGCTTCCTATGGACAATAAGCCCATAATTATACCCTTGAGATTAACTCAAGGGCATAGGTTATAGGTTTATCGTTAATTTTGTGCTGTCCTATTTTAGATAGTAGCAGCATCTTTAGCCTGCTGACGAGCCTTTTCCTCTTCACGCTTACGAAGCAAACGACCTTTACGCTCATCTGCAAGACGCTGTGCTTCTGCCTGAAGCTCTTCAATGGTCATCAGGTCACGCTCTGCAATGATATCAGCTATCGTATCTTCTATGGCTTTACGAGCATTAGCCGAAGCGTGCTTACGAGTGTTATCCAGCATGGGCTGAAGCTCAAACCAATAGTTACCAGACTCAAGATAGAGAGCCTCCAGAGCTTTAGTCTTTTCGTCAAAGACAGTCTTGAGAGCTGTTGCATTGTCGGCTTCACCGTTGGCAAGGGCAGCTTCATAGGCTTCCTTGGCTTCACGCTTGGCTTTAGTCGCACTCTTGAGCTTGTCGGAACGCTGAGCTTTACGGTTGATAACTGCAACCATAAGACGGTGCTGGTATTCAGGCGTAGGCTTGACATCTACCCCAAAGAGAGAAAACAGACCGGTTACAGAGAGTCCAAGGGCATTGATGTCAACACCCTTACCATGCAGACGCTTCCAGCTCTCAAACACGATATTGTCGCAGAGCTTGATATACTGCTCCCATGTAGAACAACCAACTCCTCCCATGTCATCAGCATTGAGCTGAATTTTGCCAATGTAACGATTGTCAACAATCTTGCTACCCATGGTATTTGTATTCATAATAACTCCTTCTGCCCCATAGGGCTTTAAGCGTAGGTCGCTACCCTAATATATTGAGCTTGTATGCTCATTACTACCACTTATTAAGTGGCACTAATGAACACACAAAAAAGACCCTATTACATGAAGTAACAGAGCCTTATTATTGTATATTCATTGATAAACATTACCCACCCTACCATATGTAGAGTAGATATAATCCACCCTACCCAACTATGCAAGTATTGTAAACATAGTAATAATGTTTATCGGCTGTGTGCTACGGCGTCATTGCCGTTGAAAAGCTACAAGATAGAATTATCACGTAGCAGACCACACTGTGAGCTTGACGGCTTAATTACTGGCATAGTTGTACCTAATGCAGTTACCCACATCAGCCCGACAGAAGGGTATAGTACCCCCAACTATGTCATAGCTCCACTTATCCAAGGGTATACTACTCCCAAGGATAGCACTGTAAATCCTATTTTTTGAGACCCGATTTTCGTCTATTACATGGGGTTTACCCATGCCCAAAATATACCACCTCGAAGTATATGTTTTTGGTTTGGTCTGTTCAATATTCAATTAGATTTGTCTAAAGTGACAGAACATTAACCGATTATCGCTAGAACCTCAGCCATTTTTGCCCTGTCCCTTGGGACACTCTTATAATACAACGGACACACTAAAAAGTCAAACAAATAGTTATTTGTACGGGGGTACATAAAACCGGTCAAACCATTGAAAATACACGCTTTTTTGAAAGGTCATTGTTCCATACACTGACTGAAAATAGCGCATAATGCTTAATAAAATGTAAGAAAACAATAATTCATCTCTTCTGATCCCCTTATTTTTAAAACCCTAGCAATCCCCTACCATTCTATTCATTCTAACTCCTTCGCCTTTTACTAGTCTTCCCCTACTATTATTCCACCAAAATATACCATATAATTAACCATATCAACTGTACTAATACGATTAATACAGTTCAAAATCTCAAGTCATCCCCTCCTATTCCCCATCTTTTAGCCCACAAACGTATCAAAAATCCACCAAATCACCCATTTTTCAAACCTCATCTTTAAAAATCCTAGTCTCCATCTACCATCCCCCGGTACATTCAACTAAAAATATACCCTACAACATAACAGAATAACAATCTTTTGGTTAGCGTCAGCTAAACAAAAAGCAAGAGTCCCAATGAAATGGGACGTTTTTATTATGAGCAACGCGAATAATAAAACGCGCTAGAAGGTTAAACAATATAAGATCAATATATATAACCCTTGCCCCTCTATTAGCCTAGAAAAATGTATGCCCCAACACATACCCTAATTTTTAAACTAAAAGAAAATATATATTAAAATTTTATTATTAATATTATATTATTAAGCGTTATCATTTTGAGACATAAAAAGTCTCTTTTTGAGACATATGTAGTGTCATTTTGAGACATTCTCATTTTGAGACATTATATCTCTTTTTGACACATAAAGTATCATTTTGAGACAAGTAGTCTCTTTTTTAATATAGTCGTATCTTTTTGACACAAAACCTCTTGACAAATTAATCTTTATATGCTATATTAGCTACAGTACAAAATTAAAGCGAAGGGAGGCTAAGTTTTGGCAAAAAACATTACCATTCATAAGAATATAAAAAGTGCGGATATGCCATATTGTATGGTAGACAACGAAGAATTAAATAACGCTATGATATCTTTAACTGGGGCAGGATTTAAACTTTATATATATTTGTGTAAAAATCAAGACTCAGTTACATGGTTACTACGGGAAAAACATGTTTTAGATTTCACTGGCCTATCTCGTAGCGCTTATTATAGAGCTATGAATGAACTTAAAGAGCAAGGTTATATTATTGAAAGTGAAGACAAAATTGATTTTTATGAAACATCACAGGAGGAATTATGAATAGAAAATATTTAGATGACATTGGCGTAACTGATCGCCCAGACACATGGGAATTCAATGATGGTCGAGAAGAGAAATGGGCGCTACAAAGAAAAGAATATGGGTTTGATAGTCGTGAAACTTGGGATCTTAACTATAGTTGGCATCTATGGCTATATGAAAGACTTAAAATGTTTGTTGATATAACTAACATCGACTTAGACTTCCATAAGTTTAAATTTAAAGAAAAAGAATATACACAGCAAGAAATGATAGACCTCATGCTAGAACGTCTTAAATTTAGCTTCTCAGAAGAATATAATGATTGGGACGAAGAACAAGTTGAGTATGTGTGTGAGATTGAGGAAATTTGGGCTATAGTGTGCTTTGCTATGTGGTGGTAAGGAGGAATTATAAATGAAAGTTAAGATAATCACTTTATATGATAAGTATGAATTTGAAAAGAGTATTAATAATCAGCTAAGAAATTATAACTCTTCAGATATTATTGACATCAAGTTTTCTACTGTTGCAACGACATATCACATAACCTATACTGCTATGATAATAATTAAAACGGAGGAAGAAGATGAGATTTAAGTATAAAAGCAATAAACCAATGTTCACTATTCTCCCCCATGAATGCATTAACTGTGGAGATTGGATTTGGTTAGATAAGATGGTAAGACATAAGAACTCTTATGGTGACATATTCTACTATTGCAAAGACTGCGCTAAAACTAGATTAATTAGGGAGGCAAATAAATGACACGTAAGAAATTTATTAAACTTTGTATGGCTAATTTTGGCTATTCCCGCAATGAGGCTGAGGAATCGGCTAGTCATATTGTTGAACTAAATAAGAATTATATTGCATCATATGAAGAAAGATATAATTTTATATTAAAACTTCGTCAGTCAAGGGAGCCGTTTGAATCATGTACTTTGTATGATAACGGAAAATGTATCGAGGTGATGTAAATGGAAAATAGACATTGTAGCGCTTGTGGTAAAAAGCTACCTGATTGGTCTGAGTCGGGTAAATGCTTTGAATGTATAGAACAAGCTTTGGCTCAACTTTTTAAGAAAGAAACTAAACGAAAGAAGGAAAAGAATAATGCAGACACCTAATGCGGTTGCCGAAGATATTATAAAGATTATTTATGATATATATTATGGTCAAGATGAGGAAGCAATTCAGTTTCGTGTACGTTATGGAGCTAATGGTGCAGTGAATAAAATTATTCGTACAATACGAGAAAAGTATGGTGTAGAGCCTAAATCTAACGCCTACCCTCTTGACAAATCTGAAAAATCTGATATAATAACACTAGAAACAATACAAAATTAATGGAGGTATTAAAATGAACTTTGCAAAAAGTATTTTTGTAATTACCAAGCACCCTGATAAAGACGAAGATATTCTCGCTGACGCTAAGAATCTTATGGATTTTGCTAATGCTCATGATATTAGTGTGGAGCTGGCTTATAATGGGAGTTGGAATTTAATTTGTACAGTGGATGTCGAGGGGAAGACCTCGATGTATTGTAGAGGCTGTGTAGCTGAAATTAAGAATATGTTAGAAGAAGCTTTTAATTGCAAACTGAAAACCTTACTAACTGCTTATTAAGGAGAAGTCAATGAAAAGAACTAATAATTTATCTTGGGGCCTATTTAATTTTCGTGGTCGTTATTTTTGGCGCAATATAAAAGATATACCAATTTTTATTAAGCGTATTTTCTTTACGCTTCAACATGGATATGCCCCTCAAGCTCAGTGGGAAACTTACCAATGGTTTATAGATACAATGCATGAAATTTTACTTTGGCATCGGCATCATCGCATGGGGACGGGCTATATTCTTGATGAACCGCCTGAGTTTGATAATGACGAACAGTCTAAGCGCAGCATAAAGGTTTATAATGATGGACTTGATAGAATGCTTGAACTTCTTGTTCTAATGGATGAAAGAAATGACATGTATGATAACTTCGAGCCAGATGATTGGAAAAAGATATATGAGATGCGCGAAATGGCTAGTGAAGAATTTTTTAAACTATTTAAAAAGTATTTCTATTATTTATGGGACTGAGAGGGGGATAATATGACTGAGAAAGATCTTATTATTCAGGAGTTGCGCAGAAAGAATAAATATCAAGCTTATGTGATTCGTAGATTGGTTCTCGATGCGAACCCTTGCCGTTTTTGCAAAAAAGATTGCAATAGTGGACGGGGATGTGAAGAGTTTGAGTTAAAAGAGGGAAGACTATGCTTTTAGAGTTTTTAATTGCTTTGTTGGTAACAGGGAGCATACTGTATGGAGTATGGTGGTTTACATGGTGGATAGAATTGGAAGAAGATACATATAAATTTTCTTTTAAGCAATTTTATTCATTTTATACTATTTCGCCTAATAAATGGTATTTAGGCGATAAGCATGTTAGCTTGCGTATTACGGGGCAACTTATTGGTGAAACATATGAATTTCGTTCTTTTATTGATTGTTTAAGATATAAACGCTTTAGAAGAAAGGTTGAGAAAAATCAAGAGCAACAAAAGGCGATGCGGTCTCAGCAGAAGCTCATTGATGAAATGAAAAAGGTCATTGCTGAAGAAGAAAGAAAAAATCAGCAGTGGACACAAGATAAGCTCCACTCAAACCACGAATGGAGACAGGATAAGTTAAAATCCAATAGTGACTATTGAAAAACGGCGTGAATTTCGCACCCAATTCTTTAAGCAAGGCAATTTCATTAGGAACATATAAAATTAAAAATAGCTTCAAAAAATCAATAGAATACAATAGGAGGCATTTATGGTAGAACTAAAAGAAACATGTATGGAGTGTACTAATGATAGAAATATAGCTACCTTTTGTTCTAATGAGCAAAAATGGATTAATAAGATTTATAAATTAGCAGAAAAGCATCAGAATGAGGTTCAGATTATGAAAAAGCCAGAAGACAATGATGGGTATATATTGGTGCATGTACCTAAGAGCTGGATGAAGCTCTCCCCTCCTAAACAGGTTAATTATACTGATGAGCAGAGGGCGGCACTTGCAGAACGTATGTCGATGGCTCGACAGAAAGCTAAGGAGGGCAATAGATGAGTAAGCTAATAGTTATGACTGGCCCGTGTTGTGTGGGTAAGTCAGAGTTCGTTCGCCAGATGGAAAAGCGTGGCGAGCTTGAAGGATATGACATCGTTTGCCCTGAAGACTTTTATGAACTCTTAAATGGCAGTGCGAGTGACCGTTTCAATAGAGATGCCATCTGGCTTCAGATTTGGTGCCATATTATGGGGAATATGACGGTGGGTGTCAATACAATTGTTGATGCCAATGCGCCGACTGAGTGTTCGCGCACACAGTACCTTGAGTGGTTCCGCGACTTTGATGAGCATATTCTTATTCAGATAGATACTAATTATGACATTCTGGAGAAAAACAACAAGAAGCGTATTGAACGGCAGCTTTCAGATGCGGAGCTTCTCAAACAGTTTCGTAATTATGAGAGTCCGTGTTATGATAGGCATCTTCTTGACTGGGATGAATATAGACATTTTCATAGTGATGGTATGGGTAATTTTACTATCATTGATGGTTGGATGAAAGGAGAGTTCTAATGATTGAGAAAATAGACGGCTCTTTGGTTTGTAATGGAGATGACGATGATGTATCTAATCCTTGCTGGGAATGTAAATATTTTGTGTTCCCAATTGGTTGTATGAAAGGAGAAGAATAAATGAATATACAGATTTCTGCACCGTATCAGCCTTGCGTGTATCATTGCCCTTTCTGTGTGGCGCGTGGGCATAAGCATGAGTATAAGTTTGATGACCTTTATGGCACTGATGAGCAGCGCTATTTCAAAAAGCTTCGTGATTTTCTTATTGAGTACAGCAAGAAGATTGACGGATATCCGACTGTTATAATTACAGGAGAGTGCGACCCGTCCCAGAATATGCGATGGGCAACTAAAGTAGCCAATGAGTGTTCTGATCTTGGGTGCAAGGTAGAATTTCAGACTCATAATCTATCGTTGAAGGAGCGGGATCTTCCTCGTTCAATTAAAGTGCTCAGTTATTCAATTACGAATCCTCGTGAATATCTAAGTGCGTGGCGTTATACTAAGCCTACTTGGTGTACTAATCGAATGGTAATGATATTGCGCGATGGCTTTGGATTCCTCAATAAGGATAATTTCTCCCCTATGGGGTTTGATCAGGTTACGTTTAAGGCATTGAATGAGGGAGAAGATGATAGAATAAATGCTTGGATTGCTAATCATCGTCCCGGTAATATAGATAATTTTTATGAAATTATGGAAAGTCGTAATGGTAGTACTCTCTCTGTTAGAGTAGATACCACGTGTCAGCAGGCTGAGGGACGTTATTATGTTTTTCGTAGTGATGGTAAAGTATATGAGAGCTGGGAAGCTGCGGAACCAATAGGAGGTATGTAAGATGTATGATTTTTGTAGACATTGTGAGTGGATTAGCAAACCTTATTGGAGTATTGTAAGTCCATGCCAAAGTTGTCCAAATAATATGATTGGGACTTATCGTTGCAATACTGTAACAACGACTGGTGGAAAAACAGTTACTATACATTCTGGTAAGAATACAGGGGATGTGTTTGTGACTGGATTGGATGCAAATCTGCCTACTGAGGAAGAATATCGTAAATTTGCTGAGGACACGCTTCAGCAAAAAGAATGGTCTGAACCAAAGTATATTTGCCCTGAATGTGGTGGGGGTATGTGTCGTAATGAGATGTATGAACTTGCTTCCTATCTTCCTAAATATCAATATCAGTGCAACAAGTGTGGACATATAGATTATCAGTATATTTGAGGTGCAATATGAATCAAAGAAATTGTCCAAATTGTGGGGCCCCATATGACATTGAATTAAATAAGTGCCCATATTGTGGAACTAGTTATTATGATTTATCTGCTCTTGATATAGATGCTCAGGAACCATTTTATTTGAAAATTAAAAGTAATATTAATGGCATGCCTTGTTATATTACACAGCTTGTTAGACCTATGCGAGATATGAATATGGAATTTAGTATGGAGACTACAAATGTAATAGGGATGGGTGGAAGTCGGCTTTGTTCATTTGTACAGAACCAGACTTTGACAACAAACATTAGCTTTCAGGCAATCCCATCAGGTGAAAATAAAGAGTTATGCATAATTGAGGTGATGGAATGAGAGTTATTTCAAAGAATGCATTGATGCAACAACTTACTCAAAGTTCTGGGGAATATGTGAGTAAAACAAAATTATTATATTGGTTTGCAACATTTGGATATGACGTTGATATAAAGGAGGAGCCACAAAATGGAGAAAAATCACATGAATGAAATTGCTGTATTATTAGGCATAGAGCTTGATGAAGAATTCATAATAGAGGATTACGGTACTTATGTATTGACTTGGAAAGGGCTTATGCGAAAAGATGGGGCTGTACAAGGGTTGATACTTACTTTGTTACTTACTGGAGAGCTAAAAATTAGGCGTAAGCCTTGGAAACCTATAAAATATGGTGCATATTATTATGTTGCCGAAGATGGACTGACGTGGGAAGAAGAGTGGATCAATAATGATGTAGACCGGATGAGATATAAGCTTGGTAATTGCTATCGTACTATAAAAGAGGCAGAAGCGAATATAAACAAGTGGAGTGCTTTTTATGCTTCAGATAAGCAAATTGAAATATGAGGTGATCACTTATGTATGTATGTTTAGATTGTCAAAAGACATTTGAAACCCCTAAATATTGGATGGACAAACATGGTTTGGACTCTCCTCCTTATGAAACATGGAGGGGATGCCCTTATTGTGGAGGTACTTATGTAGAGGCAATGCTTTGTGATGGCTGTGGAGAACCTATCACAGGAGAATACGTTGAAATATTCCCTGAGCATGAAGTGTATTGTGAAAATTGTTTTATTATGAAAGATATCGAGGATTGATTATCATACAATCCACAAGATTGGAGTGATGATTATTGGCGAAAGCGCAAAAAACACAGCAATTTATATATAAAATTAATTCAAGCTTATTAAAACAAAATAATTGGGACTTAAATTTGCCCTTATCAGATGCAAGAAAGATTCCCGGAGTGGTTGTTTCTTTAGCTGACTCACAAATTTTGACTTGGATTAATGAATTAAATGGAACAGAAGATTATGATTTTAAAGCAAAACAGATCAAAAAAGAAATAAAAGAGATTAAAAAACAGCCAAATAGTACAGAAAATAAAGAAGAAGTTTCAAAAAAATATAAGGATTTATATGAACTACAGTTTAAAAAAGACTATTTGTGCTTAGTAATAGATAAAAAAGGTGATTATGATAGAGCTAATCAGGGGTTTAAAATAAATGGCATTCCATATAAACGCCTTATTTGTACGACAAATGGTGTAAAAACATCTAGTGTTGTTTATGCTGCAGATAGATTTGTTGAATATAATGGTAGCATGATTAATATTCATGATGAACTAAAAAGGCGCATAGAAAATGGTAGAAATACATCAGTTAAATTGTCTCCTGCTAAATATGGGGCCTACGAATCTCTGGCTGCAAGTGCTTCTATACCCGTTAGTTGGCCGAGAACTGGGGATAATAAAATTCCCGGAGGTATAATCGTAGTTAAGGATTGCATTGTCCATTTTAAAACTGATTTTATAGAGATTGATGATAGCGATCCTACAAAAGAACCAAAAGTTACTGAAAAGCATAATGAAGATTTTGAAAATAATATGTCTGATGGGTGTTCAATGATGCTCCCCCATTTGTCAAAAAGATGGAATGGTGAACTGAATGGAGATCCAGAGCATACAATGAGTGGATGTAATATGCGTTGCGCATTCACAAAAGGTATGGCTTTGACTTTTGATTTTATAAAATTTGCGGAAGAAGTTGTTGGTGCTTCTGAAAATTGTCCTGAAAAATATTTAATTAAGGATTATTGGGGGCAAGAAAGAGACATCAGAGATGCAGATTTAATATTGACTGAAAGTCAGCTTAAATTATGCGGAAGTTATTCTTCATGGGAAGATTATTATCAAAAATGTATTGAAAATAAATATACTTTAAGAGTTACAAAGACTTCTGAAGAAGAAAATGATGATATAAGACAATTAAATTATCAATTTATCCAATCTTTAAACCTTACAGATGAGGATATTGATGAGCTTGTCTCCCCTACTGTTAATGAAATAAAAGACATTATGGGGTTAGACCCTCGAAAAAGTATAGCTTATTTATGCGGCAAAGGTTTGAATGAAAATAATGTTATGAGTGCGGATAATATTGCAAAAGCACTTATGATTGATAAAAATACGATAAATGACCCTTATATTCGCTCAAAAATCAAAAAAATGATTAATAGGCGCATAAAAGATGCTAAAATTGGGGTTTTGGACTTACATGGCAACTTTCAAATTCTTTCAGGGGACTTATATGCTCTTTGTGAGAGTATGTTCGGGTTAGAACCTCATGGGATTTTAGATGCAGGAGAAATTTATAGCAAATATTGGTATGATGAGGGTGTTGATAGAGTGCTTTGTTTTAGAGCTCCAATGAGCAATGCTCACTCAATAGTGGCTCAGAATATTTGTAAAAAACAAAAAGCTCTTTACTGGTTTCAATATATTGATACCTGTATAGTTGTTAATGGTTGGGACACTATGCCAGCGGCGCTAAATGGCTTTGATTTTGATGGAGATCTTTTATTTACAACAAATAATGCTCCTTTAATGAGAAGACAAACTAATCTTCCTGCTTTAAATTGTATACAGACTAAGGCTCCCAAAAAGATTGTGACAGAAGATGATGTAATTGCATCTAATAAGGCTGGATTTGGTAGCAAAATTGGTTCTATAACAAATAAAATTACTCAAATGACAAGTTTAATGGCAAATTATGCTCCCGGCAGCAAAGAGTACGAAGCTCTTAGATATAGAACTCAATGTGGGCAGGCATTGCAACAAAGAGAGATTGACAAGGCAAAAGGAATTTTACCTATCCCGATGCCTAAAGAATGGCATAATTATGGAGCAAATATTATTCAATCTGATGATTCTGAGGAAATTCAAGAACAAAAACGCTTTAATCAGAGGATTTGTGCTCATAAAAAGCCTTATTTCTTCATATATAACTATGATGCAGAAAGAATTAATTATCAAAAATTTATTGAAGAAGCGAACTCAAAATCAACCAGTTTATATGGAATTTCGTTTGAGGAAATGTTAAAATTGGGCGATTTAGATGGTGAAACTGAGAAATTTGTTAATTATTGTTCTGCAAAATGCCCAATTGATATGTCCCCTTCTACTATGAATCGTATATGTCATAAAATAGAGAGTGAATTTAAAGAAAATTTTTCGTGTGAGGATGTTGAATTTGATTATACAATTTATAAATCAAAAAATGATGTAAAAAGAGCTTCGTATGCTGAAATAAAATCCTTGTGCGAACATTATTTAATGGATTTAAAGACCTTGAATAGTAGAAAAGTTAATAATGAAGAAGAAAGAAAAGTACTTTTAGCGGATAAAGATAGACTTCTTGAAACTCTTGTAGAAGATGTTACCTCTGTTTGTCCTAATGAAGAATCTCTATGTGATATACTTTTAGACATTTGTTATAGCGGCAAGATGAGTAAAAGTATAGTTTGGGATATTTGTGGAGGACAAATTATTAAAAATATGTTAGAAAAGCATGATTATACTTTGACATATCCTGAAAAATGTGGAGAAGCAGATTTTTGGTGTTGCGGTACTAAATTTTCTAATAAAACTATAAAAATTGGAGGTGACGGTATAGATGAAGTTTAATTTTAATGAAAAAAGTAGAATTTATAACATTATAGAAGATGGTAATGTTGAAGGGTTAAGTGAAAATAAAGCTATTTGGAATGCCGCAATTTATTATACACAATTAAATCCGGTTGATCCGCAGGACGTGTTCTGGGAAATTGTTAAATTTATGGAAAAGCATTATCAAGGGTTTATGTATCAGGGATATGTAAATATTATTAATAAGGATATTAATAAGGCTTATAAATATAGAATCAAGGATGTCAATCTGATTAATATTACTAAAAAGGAAATGGATAAAATTATGTCCCTTGGTGATATTAAAAAAGAAAAAATTGCATTTGTAGTATTAGCTTTAGCTAAGTATCAAAATGCTGAGAGTCAAAGAGATAATGATACCTTTTATGCAAAGACCTCTGAAATTTTTAAATTTGCAAGAGTCTCAATACCTGCGAAAGAAAGAGATCTATATTTTGGATTTGCATATAGAGAAGGAATCCTTAAACAGAATTTTAGTATTGGATATAATGCCTTGACTGCCGCTTTTGTGGATCATGAGGAGGAAGAAGTTGTTCTTACCCTTGATGAATATGATTATTTAGAGCTTGCTTATGCCTTTTTGAATTATAAGAATGGTGGCTATAAGAGGTGCAAAACTTGTGGAAGATGGTTTAGGGTAAGAAATAATGCAATGCAATATTGTAGTATTCATAGAGAAAATTATGAGCCAATGGGTATTAAAGAAATTGAATGTATTGAATGTGGAACTCATTTTATTGTAGCATCTTCTAATAAGAGAAGCTGTAGATGTGAAGAATGTCAGCATCAAAAGCAGTTAGAGTATCAGAGAAATGCAATGATGAAAAATAGAAAGGTTGCAATGAGTGATAATGGAAATTTATAATGACACCTATTGTGTTTATATGCATACCAATAAAATCAATGGTAAAAAATATGTGGGACAAACGAAATATGGAGACGATCCAAATAAACGTTGGCGTAATGGATTAGGGTATGAATTATCTTCATATTTTTATCATGCTATTCAAAAATATGGTTGGGATAATTTTGAGCATGAAGTCATTGCTTCAAATTTAACTCAGGAAGAAGCTAATCATTTTGAAGAATTATTAATAGAAAAATTAGAAACTACAAATCCAGATAAGGGATATAATTTAAAATCTGGTGGAGAGAATCATATTCGTTCTGAGTCTTCTATATTAAAGCAAATTTCTTCTATGCAAAATACAATAAGAAGAAGACATAAAGAGCAGTCTTTTGAAAAATATCAAGAAAGATTTAATAATGGAGATCCTGCCATAAGAAAGTGTTCACAATGCGGAGCATTATTTGAAATTAAATTAAAGTGGAACAAACTTCATACTAAGATGATTCCATATTCTAATAAAATTAAAAAATGTGAAGATTGCAGAAAGTGTGTGCCAGCTCAAAATAAAGTGATTGTTTGCATTGATTGTGGAATTGATGTAGTTATTAATCCATTGGCAACAGCAACTTGTAGATGTGAAAAATGTCAAACGGAGCATAACAAATTGATTAATAGAGAGAGACAAAAGCGATGGTACAATAAAAATGTGAAGTGATTTGTCAATTCGACAGCACAAAATTAATGTCAAAAATGCAAGGTATTCTCTTGCATTTTTGGCACTTTAGCTAACTAAAGTTGGGGCAAAATAGTAATGATATAAGGATATGCCTTGTATTAAACTAATAAAAACAATAACGGAGGTACAAAGAATGGACGAACTATTAAGTAATGTATTGGTGGGAGTTCCTGAACCTATTGCGAATCTACAATTACCTGATCCAAATCTCAGGGATTACTATAGGGATGAGCAAGATAGAATTTATTGGCTAGATAGTCAGATTTCTGATAATAGTCTTGATCTTGTAGAATTTATTATGAAATGCAACAAAGAAGATGCTGGTAAATCTGCGGAAGAAAGAAAACGTATTCTTGTTATGATAGATTCCCCCGGTGGTTCAGTCGAGTGTGAACAGTCAATAATTGGAGCAATGAGAATTAGTCAGACTCCTGTTTGGACATGCGTATATTGCACAGCATATTCTGCTGCAGCAGATATACTTACATGTGGACATAAGCGTTTAGCTCTTCCCGGTACTGCTGTAATGTTTCATGCGGGTTCTGGAAGGTACGAAGGTACTCAGGCACAGATTGAATCAGCTAAGAACTTTTTTGATAAGATGAATAAGAGTATTAATGAGTACGTCTATAGTAGGACAAATTTTGATACGAAGATGAAGAATAAGCTTAAGAAGGATGACGTTTATATGAATGAAGAAGATGCATTAACTAATGGGGTAATCGATGGAATTATTAAGTCATTCGATGAACTATTTTAATGCAAGGGAGGGTTTGTATGGCTACAAAGAAAAAGGCTGTTACAAATGAGCATGGCGAAGCACCAAAGAATATAAATGAACATCCGTTTTATGGATTAATGTTAGATGATGAACAAAAAGAATTTGTAAATGCTATTTTAAATCCAGATAAATTAATTGTTTTTGCAAATGCAAGAGCTGGTACTGGTAAGACACTTATGGCAGTAGCGGCAGCGAATCTTTTGGTTCAGCATGGAGAATATGATGGAATAGTATATATAGTTAGTCCTGTACAGGAGGCTAAACTTGGATTCCTTCCCGGTAGTGTGGATGAAAAAATTTCTATTTATACCGCTCCATTGTATGATGCTTTAGTAAAGCTTGGGATTAATCCCTATACTACGGTTATTCAAGAGGGCGTAGAAAATCAAAAGAATGGAACCGCTTATATTGATTGCATTTCTCATGTTTATTTAAGAGGTTGTAATTTAGAAAATAAGGTGATTATAATTGAAGAAAGTCAGAATATGTATCTTGATGAATTAAAGAAAGTGTTAACAAGAATTTCTGATACTTCTAAGACAATTGTTATTGGACATAGTGGGCAATGCGATCTATATTATCACCCTGAAAATAGTGGGTTTGTTAGATATATAGAACATTATAGAAATGAACCTTATGCTCAGATATGCAATCTAACTATAAATCATAGAGGCATTGTGAGTACTAAAGCGGATGAATTGGAATAAATAGGAGGAACAAGAAAATGAGTAAAGCAGCATTTAGTCGTAAATATACTTTGAATGCCACGGGCATTCTTTCAATAGAAGATGATATTGTCGCAATAGAGAATCCTGATACTGGAGAACTCATACCTCTATCTGATTTAATGGCTGATTTTAAAGACAAGACTTGTAAACTCAGTCTGAATTATGATGAAGACTATGAGTAAGGCGGTGTACATAGATGATCCTAAAAAAGAAAGATATTGTTGATGAGTTAAGCAAGAGAACTAAATTTTATAAGAACTCAACAGAACGTTTTGTAAGTGCTCTTGAAGATATGATTATTGAATATCTTAATCAGGCAGAGGTAGATGATAATGTTGAAATTCAAATTGCTAAGGGGTTAATAATAGGGTCACGTAGAGTTCCTGAGCATGAGGCAAAAGATCCTAGAAATCAGGATGATGTTATTGTTCCTGAGAGAGTCCTCCCCTACGCAAGATTTACAGATACCTTTAAGCAAAAAATAAACGAGTGAGAGGTATAAATATGGAATATAAGAGATTTGAGAATGAAGCAGAAGATTCGTATATTTTAAGGATATGTGAGATGAAGCAAACTCAGGGCTGGACGTGGCAAGACATCGCGGATATTTTGAATGATGCTCTTGGACATAATTTTGATGAGAGCAGATATAGAAAGCAGTATCAATCTTACTCTAAAATGCTTGAGGCTAATGAGGACAAGATTTTTACTGATGATGAATACCTGAAGAAAATTCGTGAAGAAAAAGATGAATTATATAAAGCCAAGAAACAGTTTCAAGACCAAAGGCGTGAATATAATAAGATTCTTGCCATGGACGCACGTTCTGACCATTTAACGGAAGAGCTTATCAAGGCTGCGAATAGATTAAATTCTGAAAAGCAACTCGGGATGGATAATGTAAGTTTTTATATGAATTCTGAGAATGATGCAGTTCTTTGCTTGACGGATTGGCACTATGGAATGGTGACTGATAATATTTGGAATAAATTTGATGTGGCTACATGTGTTGAAAGAGTTAATACGTTGTGTGCGAAGTGCAAGGAGTATTTAAGCTTACATAATGTGAATAGGCTTCATGTTCTATTGCTTGGAGATTTTATTTCAGGGGCAATTCATTCAACGGTTAGGGTTGCTTCTGAGGAAGATTGTTGTGACCAGTTGATTCATGTTACTGAATTGATTGCAGAATTTATTGATGAAGTTTCGACTAAAGTTAATGAAGTTCATGTCTATTCTACTTATGGCAATCATGCAAGAACTGTGCAGAAGAAAGACGATAGTATTCATTCAGATAATATGGAGAAAGTCATTCCTTGGTGGCTTAATCAAAGATTTATAAATAGCAAAAAGGTATTTATACAAAGCAATGATTTTTATGAGTTTATTTATTTGAATGTTCTTGGACATGATATTATTGGTGTT
Organism: uncultured Prevotella sp.; assembly: GCA_900554835.1. Taxonomy (GTDB): domain Bacteria; phylum Bacteroidota; class Bacteroidia; order Bacteroidales; family Bacteroidaceae; genus Prevotella. The sequence continues at coordinate 82,101 of USJD01000001.1, forward strand.
CATGGTGATTTAGATAGGTTTGAAAAGATAGGCATGGATATGCATACATTATTCCATAAGCAATATGGGTTTGATGTTGAATATACATTTAGTGGAGATAAGCATCATCTTGACTCAAATGACCCTTATGGCATAGAGAATGTGTTGGTCAGATCATTATGTGGTACTGATAATTATGCAAATAATAAGAGACTATACTCTAAAGCTGGACAAACTTTATGTATTTTTAATCAGGAAGATGGTAAGGTTTGTACTTATAACATAGCATTTTAATACAATACAAAATTATTTATTCGGCAGTAATTATACTTTACTGCCGTTTTGTTATATTGAAAGGAAGAAAAAGACAAATGGAAGAAAAGAAAGCAAAATTGATATTTAATGCTGGGCTATGTAGAGCCCTTCTGAAGCGTAATTGTAATCTTATTGATATAAAACCAGATAGGGATAACCCTGTTAAGAGTGTTTTTGTCTTTGAGAGAAATGAAACTTTTGAAAAGGCATTTGCAGAAATTAATGATGAATTAAAGGCTAAAGAGGCAGAATAATGCCTCTTTAAAAAATACTAAACGAAGGGAGGAAGAGCGATGGCACCAAGAAATCCTAGTAAAAGGGCTACTCCTAAAAGAGAAGAAAAGAAAAAATATTTATGCCCATATTGCAATAAGGAAAAGGTAGAAACTGAGTTTTATATGAGCTCAGATCCACTTGTAATGACTGGCAAAACTACAATGTGTAAAGATTGTGCAGAGAAAATAGCCAGAAATTGGGATTCCCGTACCAAAGAATATCATGATTGTACTAAAGCTTCTGTGCAAGAAGCACTTGAACGTTTGGATAAACCATTTTTAGATAAAATATGGGATTCTAGTTATTTTGAGTATATTAACGATGATTCTGGCCTGAAACGTACTAATATATGGGCTGCATATATTAAAAATATTGGAATGAAACAATATATTGGCTTGCGCTGGAGAGATGGAGACTTGTTTACGTCTTATAAAGAGTCAGCTCTTAAACAGGCTCGTCAGGAAGTGCAAAATGATGATGTTCCTAAGTCACAAGAAATTAGTGAAGAGTATGAAAAAAATAGAGCTGATGTAATAAGGTTGCTTGGTTATGATCCATTCGAGCATGAGCAAGAAGAAGATAAACCATTACTCTACTCTCAATTAATTGGCTATTTGGATTTAGGGGGAGACAATGAAGATATGATGAGAACATCTTCTGCTATTACTATTGTTAGAGGATTTTCTCAACAAGCAAAGCTTGATGATATGATTGCCAAGGCAATGGCTTCCCCAAATGTTTCTAATAAATCTGGCGAAATTAAATCCTATTTGGATTCTAAACAAAAAGTTAGTGCTACTATTTCTCAGCTTGCAGAACAGAGCTGCCTTAGTCTTAAGCATAATAAAAATGCTAGTAAAGGAGAAAATACCTTTACAGGTAAAGTTAAAAAGCTTAAGGAAATTAATTTAAGAGAGGCAGAAGTTAATGCATTTGATATTGGAACAGCCGAGGGTATGAGACAGGTTGCTGATATTAGCAATGCTTCTATTATGAAACAAATTGCTCTTGATGAAAATGATTATACTGAAATGCTGGCAACACAGAGAGAGATGATTACTAAACTTCAAGAAAAAGCAGATTCTAATGAAGAAAAAGCAAGGATTTTACTTCGTGAGAATTTAGATTTAAAGAAATATATAGAAGAACAAGGTATTGATATTAGTGGTATGTGTTCAAATGATACTATTTTGTATGAAGATGAAACTGAGGTGGTTGAATGAGCGAAATTGTAGTCCCAGAGAAAACAATTTGGGTTCCACCAAAGTATTCTGTCTTTGTTAAGCCAACAGAGTATCAAATGAGTGAAAGAAAGTTAGAAGGATATAGAAAACTTGCAGAGATTAAAGCGTATTATCAAAGAAATCCAATTAAATTTATGAGGGATATTCTTGGTGCGGAATTATTTGATGCACAGGCATATTGTATTGCGAAGAGTTGGACAACTCCATATACTCTTTGGGTGTGTTCAAGAGGTTATGGTAAATCGACCATAGTAGACCTTATTCTTATGTCAAAAGGTATGTTGTTTAATAACTATTGGAGTTATATAGCTTCTGGTTCTGGAGACCAAGCAATTTTAACATTTAAGACTCTTGAGAATATTGCAAATCAGAATATTGAATCTATGACTGGTTTGACTGGTATTTTTAAGCAAGAAATTGAAGTTAAAAATGCTGCGGGTGATGGATTTGTGCATAATCCTTCTGGCCACTTTTATTCTTTATATAATGGTTCTTTCACTAAAACTTTAAATAGTAATGTTGATAAGCGAAGAGGCGCTCGTGGTAATATGGTTGTTTTCGATGAGTGTGGATGGCTTGATCAAAATATGATGCAAGTTTACGCTGCTTTTACTATTGTTAATAAAGATTTGAAACTTGGTGGTGACGTTGACCAAGATACTATTAAGACATTACCAAAAGAAGTGCCTAACCAATTATTTTATATATCTTCTGCATCTTCTGTAGATACTCCATTTTATGAAAAGTATCGAGATTTTTCTAAGCAAATGATACTTGGAAATAAGGATTATTTTGTTGCAGATATAAATTGTGATGTTGTTATTAAAGGAACTGTTGGTGGTAAAATTTATCCTGCTTCTTTGTTGACTCAAGAAACTGTTGACTCAGAAATGAGAAATAATCCTGAGAAAGCATTGCGTGAGTATTATAACAGATTTACGCAAGATGGTGGAGTTGGACAAATTATTAAAAGAGCATGGATTACAAGAAATTCATACGCGAGAAAGCCTATATTATCTAATGATACGAATGAAAGAAAAATTGCGGTCTTTTATGACCCTGCTAGAAGCTCGGATAACTCTATTATGTTGATTTGTGAACTTAGAGATGATGAAGAAAAGGGCTATATGTTAGATGTACTTAATTGTATTAGCTTTGTTGATATAGGGTTGAGGAGAAAAACACCGATGCGTTATCAAGAGCAAATGAAAGAGATCCATGATATTTTGGTTAATTATAATGGGGACGCTCTTGATTATGATAATATAGAAATTTTTATGGCAGATGCTGGTGCTGGTGGTGGTGGTAACTCTTGGGTCGGAGACTCATTGATGGAAGATTGGACTGATAAATCTGGTAAGGTACATCGTGGGCTTATTGATAAAGAGTATTCCGAAGAATATGTAAAAAGATTCCCAAATGCGGTAAATAAATTAAGATTATTAAATCCAAGTGCATGGAAATCTGAGGCTTATGAGGCTCTTATTAAGATGGTAGAAGCGGATTTAATAACATTCCCAGCGGAATATGATGGCAAGGGATACATCAATTTATTTGAAGTTGATGAGAAAACAAAAAAAAGAAAAACTGATGAAATTAAGGCAAAATTGGATAAATTAACTATCTCTCAAGCTGAATATGAAGAAAAGCTTCAAGATGAATTAGACAAGATTGACCTTGGTAAGGTTAAAATGTATAGATTAAGCATAGATGAAGAAATTGCGCTTAAGCAAATTGATGCAATGAAAGAAGAGATTGTTAATATTTGTAGAACAAAACGTGATTCTGGTAAGGATGCATTTAAGCTCCCCTCTCATAAGGATGCAGACACAGGAGCAAGTGATGCAACTATGCATGATGACCGTGCCTATTGTCTTGCGTTAGCTGGATTATTTTTATCAGAAAAACGTGCAGAGCGTATTCGTAATAAGAAACGTACCCCAGATCATAGCATAATAGATATGCTCCCAGTTAGACAAGGGAAACAAGTTAAAAAATTATTTGGATAAGAAAGGAGGCCGATGCCTTTGGAAACGTTTGAGCAAAAGAAGAAAAAATTAACAGAACAAGAGCGCATTGAGGCTCTCCAGAAAGATGAAAAAGCTAGAGCAAAATTTGCTGCGGTAAAAGATATTTTGCAGCTAATTGATTTAACTCAAAATCAATCTAGGTCTTATACAGTATATTCTAAGGAAAATTTAAGATCTTATTTGCAGAATCCTTCCACGGAAGCGAACCAGAAAAACTTAAGGAATTTATCTGAATTTTTATATACTGTTAGTCATGTATATAGAAGATTGGTATTAAATAAGGCAAACCAATTTGATGCAAAAAGTTATATTGTTTATCCTAAATTAAATGATAATGGCGAAGTCGAAGAATCTTCTTATCAGAATTATATTAAGACCAGCAATTATGTTCAAGGGATGCATTTAGATACACAGATTCGTAAATGCTTAATTAAAGCATGGTTGGACGATGTTGTATTTGGATTTTGTTATGGCAACCCAGAAGAAGATATGTTTTTTATACATATATTAGACCCTGATTATTGTAAAATTTCAAGTGTAGATTATTATAGTGGAAAAATAAATTTTGCATTTAACTTTTCATTTTTTGATGGTTCTAATAGTTTTTATCTTGATGTGTATGACCCTGTTTTTAAGAAGATGTATAATTCTTATAAATCTGATAGTAAATTGCGTTGGCAAGAATTACCTCCCGAACAAACGTTTTGTTTAAAGATTAATGAAGATAACTTAAATTATCCTGTACCTCCATTTTCAGGCATGTTCAATTCTTTAATTGATCTTGTTGATTTATCTCAAATTCAAGCAGTTAAGGATGAGCTAAGTGCATATAAATTAATTTGGGCGAAGATTCCTACGATTCAAGGATCAAATGAAGTTGATGATTTTGCAATAGATTTGGAGCTTGCTAATCAATTTTACGAAAAGTTATTAGGTATTATTCCAGAAGGTATTGCTATGGGTTTATCTCCAATGGATTTGGATAGTATTGACTTTAACCAGAATGCTGCTGAGGACACTAATATCGTTAATAAGGCATACGCAAATCTTATTGAAGCTAATGGAGATATTGTATTAAATTCAAATAAGATTACTAATAGTACAAGCTTTAAATATGCTATGATGGCCGAGAGCATGTCTGCAATGGCAGTTGTTTCTCAGTTTAATGTATGGGTTAACTTTTATATTAAACAGAATCTTGGGGTAGAAGATGTTATTGTTGAATTTTCTGATGTAAGTAAATATTTTAAAGATGACAAGATTGAGCAATTATTAAAACTTGGACAATATGGTTTACCAGTTAAAATGCAGATGATTTCGTTATTAGGGGTTAATCCTGCTCAGTGTCGTGCTTTAGAATATCTTGAAGACAAACTTGGATTAGCTAAAACAAAGTGGGTTGCTCCACTTGTATCTTCAAATGTTCAGTCTGGTTTATCAGAGAATGGTGATGGTTCTGATGGAAGACCTCCAAGTGATGGGCCTTTGAGTGATGAAGGCGAAGCCACAAAAGATGGCGAGAAAAATGCAAAGTAAGGAGGAATTGCCATGAATTCTAAGAAATTTATTGTTACAAAAGATCCTGAAGTGGCAAAGAAGCTTGCTTCTATTTTTAAGCAAATAAGTGATAATAATGGTTCGTGGGTTTTTATAAATGCACCTACGAATTTTAATTTTGCCGAATATGGCAAAAAAATAGCATTTACTAATATTTTATGTCTGTAATCTCTTTTTAGAGTTTATAGTTATTCTGCAAGAAAGGAGGAAATTACATGCATAAAATTTTAACGCTTGATAATTTATATCAGTTCTTTGTAGAACAAAATAAGTCTGTTAATTTTAGCTCTAAAGAAAAAGGACAGCCAATTGTTGTTTCTACTCCTGCAAATTTTGAAGTATCAGATAATGATATGCCGGGTATGCTTAAATTAAAATTCAAGGTTTGTCATACTGAAACCAATAGAAATGGGAGCCATATTTCTAAAGAGAATATGGAAACTGCTATGCCTACTTTGAAGTATAGACCAGTTTTAGCTTATATTCATCAGCTTGATGATGGGACATATGACTTTTATGCTCACAATATGGAAATAGAAGAGGATGAATATGGTGATGAAAAGATAGTTTATACAGAGAAGCAAGTTGGATGTTTTACGGTTGATGAGCCATGGCTTGAATATGATGAAAAGAATGATAAAACATATGTTAATGCATATGCCGTTATTCCTGAAGAATATACTGAGGCGGCGAATATTATTCGTAGAAAGAATGGTACAAAGGTAAGTTGTGAGTTAGTTATCAACGAACTTGCTTATAATGCTAAAGAAAAATATCTTGATATAACTGATTTTTATTTTGGCGGTTGTACTCTATTGGGTTGTGATGAACATGGTAATCCCATAGGGGAAGGCATGTTAGGCGCAAGAGCTGATATTGCAGATTTCTGTCAGCAGGAACCTGTATTTAATTATCAAGAAAAATTGGTTGAAATACTAGGCAAACTTGATAGTACATTGTCTAATTTCAATAAAAACAATACGAAAGGAGTGAAAGAAGAAATGGGACATTTTGAGGAGCTTCTAGAAAAGTATGGTTTTACCGCAGAAGAGATAGATTTTGATTATGCAAATATGTCAGATGAAGAGCTTGATGCGGCGTTTGAAGAGTTTAAGAATAAGAAGTATGATGATGACGATCCCGATGCTGGTGATGGTACTGATCCTGCAGAGGGGACTGATCCCACAGATGAAACTGATCCGACTGATGATGAAAAAGATCCTGAAGAAGACCCCGAGGAAGATGAACCCGAAGATGACGATGAGTCTAAAAAGAAGGGCGAAAATTTTGTAAAGACTTTTAAGGTTGAAATTTCTCATGAGGATATTAGATATGCTCTTTATAATCTTCTTGGGGAGTATGAAGAGAATGATAATGAATGGTATGGGATTTATGCTGTTTTTGATAACTATTTTATAATGCAGGGTTGGATTTATGGAAAATTCTATAAGCAAGGTTATGCTATTGATGGTGAGAATGTATCTCTTGAGGGTGAGCGCACAGAACTATTCCAGATGCTATTAACTGAATCTGAGAAGTTGGCTGTTGATAAGCTACGTGGTGATTATGCTGAGTTAGAAGCAAAGTATAATGAATTGAAGACCTTTAAGGATAATTACGATGCTGCAGAGCAAAAGGCCGCTAAGGATACTATTTTTGCTGATGAGGCATATGAGAGCATTAGAGAATCTGATGAATTTAAAGCTCTTATGAGTGATGCTGAAAAGTATTCTGTTGAAGAGATTCAAAATAAGTGTGATTTACTATTTGCTGCAAGTGTAAAGAAAGCTAAGTTTGCTGCAAAGGATAAGAAATCTCATAGTCTTGGATTTAACTTTAGTAAAAAGGAAGATAAAAAATCTTCTGCATATGGCACATTATTCGATAAATAATGCCAAATTTTGTAAAGAACAGGTTGTTGATACCTGTTTTTGTTATATTTAAATAAAAATTTTAATTATGAAAGGAAATGAAAAGTATGAACGTTTTTGACGAAATTAATGTTGCTAAGCATGTAGTGGCAGAATCTAGCTTAATTAAGGCTACTAGTACTGGACATATTTATAGCTTAAGAGCAATTGCTAATACCGATAATGGCTCCATCGTTTCTAGAGGTGCTTTTGAAGAGGAACAGATTTTTAAGGCAAAGGCTTATGCTGCAGGAGAGCAGCCCCTCTTTGTCCTAACTCCTCCTATTGGCTATAATTCTGATCGTAGAAGCTATCAGGATGAGTGCTATTTCTACAATAAGACTGGCGAGGTCATGAGAGCTTACGAGCTTTGTGAGGGCGATATTTTCACTGTTTCTTCTGAAGCTATTACTGCTCTTGCAGAGGCTCCTGTTGTTGGCAACTATGTTAGTGTGGATAGCGGTCTTTATAAGGAAGCTGCTACTGCAGGTACTTCTGGTTTTGTTGGTCAGATTATTGAAAAGGTCAGCTATACTAATTCTGTTTCTTACAGAATTTTTGTCGTTAAGACCGGTGTATAATTGAAGGATTAAGGAAGGAGGAAATAATTATGAAGAAATTTATGCAGTTTGATATGAACGTTAGAGACGTTTTTGAAAATAATGAAAGTGATTATACTGCTTTCAATCAGCTAATGCTTGATTATGCTCATGATGCTCTTGATGGTGTTAGTGCTAAGGAAGCGAATAAGAAGATAGTAGAAATTTTCCGTAATGTTATTGGTTGCGACGAGAAGTCCACTAAGGCAGAAGTTCGTAGAGGTATTCGTAGAAATCAGGCAGTCCTTTTCGACCTAATCGAAGAGGTTATTGATGATGCCCTAATCAGCGGCTGGCAGGAGAATCCTTTCTTCAGAGAGTATGTTGATACTAAGAACATGGCTCTTGGCGATAAGAATGAATTCTATGTTCCTGATGACAGTGTTCTTTCTGTTATGAAGGTTAGTGGTAATCACCACGATATAATCAGACAGAGACTCGGTGCTGGTAAGACCTTCTCCGTTGAGACTAGCTGGTATGCCGTTAAGGTTTATGCTGAGTTTGAGAGACTTCTAACTGGTGTTGAAGATTTCGCAACTCTAGTTGGTAAGATTACTGAGGCATTTGACCGTTACGTCAATCAGGCTCTATATGAGGCTCTAATAGGTGTTGGTTCTGGCCTAGGTGCTCAGTGGTATAAGTCTTCTGTTCTTAATGATACTACTAAGGAAACCCTACGTACTTTAGTTATGGATGTTGGTATGGCTACTGGTAAGGAAGTTGTTATCATGGGTACTTATGCTGCTCTATCTAAGGTTTATGACCTTACCAATGTTTCTTGGGCTTCTGGCGATATGAAGAACGAGAAGTACACCACTGGTCGTTTCGGCTATTGGGAAGGCATCCGTCTTGTTGAGCTTAAGCAGGGCTTCAAGCTTAATGACACTACTCAGTATCTAATTGCCAATGATGTTCTATTCATTATGCCTGTTGGTATTGAACCCATGATTAAATTGGTGTACGAAGGTGACACTCAGATGTATCAGGTTCAGGATGCTGGTGAGCATATGGATATGACATATGATTACGAGGTTCAGACCAAGATGGGTGTTGGCGTTATCACCAACCAGAAGTTTGGTTATTGGAAGATTCTCACTGCTTAATTTACAATACAAAATTAATTATAAAAGGATTAAAAGGAGAAATTTAATATGGCGAATACAAGAACTAAAAAGACAGAAACTGATGCGGCTGTTGAGAAGCCTCAGAAAAAAGAACTACGTAAGTTTGCACAAGATGATTTAATTTTGTGTAAATCTGTTACATATGGCGAATTGCTATTACCCGGTAAGAAGTCAAAGCTTCTTTATATTTGGTCAAATTATGGTGATACTACCGAAGTAGAGTTCCAAGACCTTCAGGCTCTTAGATCTACTAGGTCTACTTATCTTATGAATCCATACTTTGTCATTGAAGATGAGGGATTGCTTGATCAGTGGCCTGAGTTAAAAGCAGTATATGATAAGACTATGGCACTTGATATAGACGGGCTGTTCTCTCTCCCAATTAATCAATTTAAGAAGAAACTTCGTGATATGCCTATTGGTTTTAGAGAACCAGTTAAGAATATTGCTGGGGAAAAGATTCGTGACGGTTCTTTAGATAGTATCGCTAAGATTAAAGCAATTGATGAAGCTCTTGGAACAGAACTAAGACTAATGATTGAATAATAGGAGGTAGTAGCATGACCACCTATGATGAAATTTATAATCGTTGCGCTAGATATTTGACGGATTTTGAATTAGCCGAGATTTCACAGGAAGATGCAGATGCTATGTTTCATGAGTGGATGGTAGGTGCTATCTCTAAATTCAGGAAATGTAAGAATGATTTGTCCGATAGGGATGATGAGTTAAGAGTATTCAATGTTGATTTGCTAGACATCGAGAAAGAGATATTGGCTGTAATGATGGCTCGTGAATGGTTAGCTCCTCAATTAAATTCTGCCTTAATAACAAAACAAGTTTTTGGTGGGAAAGAGGAAAAATATTATTCTCAAGCGGCGCATTTATCTAGCCTTGAAACTAGAGATGAAAAATTGAAACTTGAAGCTCAAAAACTTCATCGTGATTATACTTATGGCAACAATTCATATTTGGAGGGATGATCAATGAATAGTATTTATGGAGAAATCCCTTCTGATCAAATTCAAGCGCAAAAGAGGTATTTTTATGGGGCCATTATTTCATGTTTATATCAAAAGGAAAATAATGACCCCTTTTTAGATGCACATCTGCAGACTTTAATTAATCAAGTTGGCGGGTCAAATAAATTATTTAATTATCAACCCGAGGTATTATCTATTATTAGTTGTTTAGAGACGGCACGTTCTGAACCTGTACAGTTTAGAAAGGCTATACTTGATGCAGCTAATTTAGTAAATTCTTTAGGGGATGGTGATAGGTAATGTTGGATACTTTTAAAGCTCGTATGGCTCGTCAAGGGGGCTCTCAAAATAAGGCTTATTTAAAGCAATCTGATATGGTGATTGATGCAACATTTATGCGTGATCCAGCCTATCGAAGAGTAATTATTACACATGCTCCGAGTGATATATATAATGAAGAGTTTGATGCTAAGTATTTAGTTGAATCATATTATAATATTACAAAGGATGAGGTTTCTTATTATCTTCAGTTTCGTCCTCATGTGCAGGTTCCAATTGGATCTTATGTGGATATCCCTGATGATAATGATGTTTTAGAGCGATGGTTAATTGTGGCTTATGATGATAGACCACAATTCCCGCTTTATTATATCCTCAAGTGTAATTGGACTTTGAAATGGATTTATAACGGGAAAGTGTATAAAGTATTGGGAGCATTAAGAAATCAAAACTCTTACAATAGTGGTGAATGGACAGATTATCTTACTACTAGTGTTGAGAATCAGAATAAATTTTGGATGCCAACAACCCCTTATACTCAGACTCTTAATTATGGTCAGCGTGTTCTTATCAATGATACAGGACGAGAGATTCCTCTTGCGTGGAGAGTTTCAAAGGTTGAGGATGTGCAACCTAGAGGAATAACAAAATTAACCTTTGCACAACAGCTTGCTACTCTTCAGGAGGATTGCGGCAAATATGGCCTAGCAAATTGGTGTACGGTAGCAGATCGTGTGTTACCAAAACCAGAAGCATGTATGACATGTCCTCTTAAGGAACCTGAATATATTGATGCAGGTATTGAGATGCCTAAACCCGAACTGCCACGCGGTAAAATTATTTATAATGGCAAAGACGCTACGTTACGTGTCGGTGGTGGATCAAAGACCTTAACTGCAATGTTTTGGGATGTTAATAAACAAGAATATGTAACTAAAAAGCCTACTTGGAAGTTATCGTATATGGATAATGATAAATTATTATGCTCGATGGTTCTGAGTTTTACTGGTATTACTTGGGATGTAGCTTTGGCAGATGATTGCCCAAGTAATATTGTATTAAACCCATTGAAGTTTGATGATGACATAGCAACTTCGAGTAAGGTTGATGGATGTGAGATTACTTGTTTATCTGATAATAAAGAGATATTTCAAATACATGTCGCTCCTGCGGATGATAACCTTGATGCTTTGAAATTAAGATGTTTACAATTATATAACATGGTTGGAAAGATAATTTTAGTTTCTGCACAGGATGCTTTGGAGCAATATACTGTTGATTTAAAGATGGAGGTGGTTAGTTAATGATTCGAGATATACAGAATATTGATGATGACGTTTCTGCTATGAAACGGATAATTCGGCAAAAGCTTACATCAGATCCTGATGTCATTGAGGTTTTAAATAACCACGAATTAGATCCATCTAGTCCAGATGATTATTTAAATAATAATATTTTTGCTTATATTCGTATCCCGGGTGTGCAAGATGTTGCTAAAAATTTTATTTGCTTTAGCGTAGATGATATGGAAGACCATCGTGATAATTCAGTAATGAAAATTCAATATGTCCAATTTGTTGTATTCTGTCATGCAGATGATATTAAAACCCCATATGGGATTGAACGGCATGATTTATTAGGATATTTAATAAGGGACATTTTTGGATGGTCAAATATGTTTGGTATGCAGGCTAAACTTATATATGACAGAGAAAGTGTCACTGACACAAATTACTCTTGTCGAACCTTAAAATTTGAGCTTACTAGAACTAATTCTTTAAATAAGGCTGTAACGAGGAATAAATATGAGTTCTGATATATTTGATATAGACCAACTCCAATTATATTTTGGAGATGATTATATCATAAATGATAAGATTAAAATTTCTCAGCCAACAATTGGTGATATTGTAGATTTTGGTGAAGCTCAATATTTTAGCGTTATACATACTATAACTGCTATTCCGTCAGATATGAAGTCTCAATTATGGGATCTTGGTATTGATTGGATGGAAATTGACGATTTTGAATTATTCATGATGTTAGCTCCAACTTTGCCAGTTGAAAGAACAAAATTGCTATTTGGAGATTTAGATTTTACAAAATTTAAAGTATATAAAAATCGTGAAAATGGCGATATTTTATTGGCAGATTTAGAGTCTGGTGTAAAAATTGATAAATTAATTTATCTAAGGATTGTAAATTATTTAAGAAAAGTCCATAATATTACACCTAAAATTGAACGTGCAGCAAATAAAATAACCAAACAGATTCTCATTGATGAAGATAGATTGAGAATCCAAACAAATAAAGATAAACCTTTTAAATCATATTTATTACCATTAATTTCATCTGTGAAAGTTCGTATGGGATATACGAAAGATTATGTGAGAAATGAAGGGTTCGTAGAATTTTTTGATGATGTATCAAGGCTTCAAATTATTCATAATGCGGATCATTTACTTGCAGGATGTTATGCTGGGACAATAGATATGAAGAAAATAAATAAAAATGAATTGAATTGGATGAAAGAGATTAATTAATCTCTTTTAATATTAAAATTATTTTATAGGAGGAAATTACTATGGCTTTTGATATTAACAATTTTGTCATTGATAGAGTTATCCGTGGTGTTGCTCTATCTCAGAAGGACGATTCCGTCCTATTCTCTATTAACCAGATGCAGAATGTTTCTCTAAACTGCGCTTCTGAGTCTACTGATGCTGTTGACGCTCTTGGTACTCCTATTGCGACTTTCTATCGTGCAAAGAGCGCAGAATTCTCTGCTGAGAACGCAATATTTGATATGAATCTAATGGCTACCCAGCTTGGTGCTGATAAGAAGGTTGCAAGTGCTGATGCCAAGATCGTTGCTCCTGCCATGGAGAGCTTTGTTTATGGTAATGGTTCTTATGAACTAAAGCATACCCCTAAAGTTGCTCCTAATGAAATTTATATTCTAAATGGCGACAGCACTTTTGGTAAGAAGTTTACTAAGGCTACTTCTGCTGCTTCTGCTACTGAGTTCGCAATCACTAATAAGACTCTAGCTCTACCTACTGGTCTTAATGCTGATGATGAGCTCTTTGTAATGTATGATTACGAGACTGATAGCGCCGTTGAAGTTGTTAACTCTGCTACTAAGTTCCCTGTGGGTTGCAAATTTATTATGGAGGTTCTTGGCTGTGACGTTTGCGACCAGACAACCTTAATTCACTGCTACCTAATTTTCCCCAACTTTAAGCTTTCCCCAGACTTTGACTGGTCTGTAGCTACGGATGGGGCGCATCCCTTCAGCGGTAAGGCACAACAGGCATACTGCGATAAGGAGAAAAAGTTATTCTCAATTATTATTCCAGAGGAAAAAGATTAATTTTGTAAAAGCTTGACAAAACAAAATTAATGTGTTATAATAAGCATACAAGATAGAAAGAGAGGTAATTGGCTCTTTTGATAAGGCGAGGTGCCTCCACACCTCGTCTTCTTGTGATATTTAAAAGTGGAGATGTTATTATGGAGGTAATATTTTATGGGACGTAAAATTATTAAAACATTTTATGATTGGTGTATAGAAAATAATCGTCAAGATTTATTAAAAAGATTTGATGCGGAGAAAAATCAATGTTCCGCGAAAGATGTTTCTTGCAAAAGTAATAAAAAATATTATTTTAAATGTGCAAGAGGATTACATAATAGCGAATTATTTTATATATCGAGTTTTATGAATAGTAAATATGCAGTAGCTGCATGTAGTAAGTGTAAAAGTGTCGCTCAAATTATTATTGATAAATTTGGAGAAGATTATTTATGGGAAAAATGGAGTGATCAAAATGATGCTTCTCCATGGGATATTGCGGGTAATGCTAAAATAGAAGTATTATTGCAGTGTGATAAAAAAGATTATCATATTTACCGACAATATCCACAAAATTTTATAAATGGATGTGGCTGCTCTTATTGCAATAGCAAAAAGATACATCCATATGATAGTTTGGGGGCTTTGTATCCTAAAGCTGTAGAGCTGTGGTCTGATAAAAATGAAAAATCTCCTTATGATTTTCTTCCTCATTCTAATAAGAGTGCGTGGTTTAAATGCCCTAATGGTAAGCATAAAGATTTTTATCGCTCGATTACTACTGAGGTGAATTGTGACTTTCGATGCTATGAATGTGTAAAAGATAGTATGAGTATTAATAAATGTGGTGAGAATAATTATTTTTGGAATGGCGGAGTAAATGGTAAAAATGATACCGCTCGTCATCATAGAGAGTATAAAAATTGGCGCACTTTGGTATATGGACGTGATAATTACACATGTCAATGTTGTGGTAAAGTTGGTGGGAGACTTAACGTTCACCATGTTTATCCTTTCTCGGATTATGAGGCATTGCGTTTTTGTGTTGATAATGGACTTACTTTATGTGAGGAGTGCCATGATGCGGCCAAGGCTGGTTCTTTCCACAATATATATGGAACTCACAATAATACTCCAGAACAACTTCGTGAATATATTTTAAATAAATCTAATATTGATATTTTTGAAACACATCCTGAAATATTATCTTTAACAATACAAAATTAATTATAAAGGAGTGATAGCTATGAGATATGAACGCAAGTGCATATGCTGTGGTGAAAAATACAGTTATTGTAATAATTGCTATGACTTCAGGAACTTCCCCTTATGGATGAACTCTTTCCACGATGAAAATTGCAAAGATATATTCCAAATTTGTACAGATTACAATTTTAAGCTCCTAACTAAAGAGCAAGCTAAGGAAATGCTTTCTAAATGCGATTTATCTAATCGCGCTAATTTCTCTGCATGTGTTCAGCGCGATCTTAAGGTCATTCTAGGTGAAAATAAACCTGCTGTTGAGGAGCAAAGTAAAAAGAAAGAGGCTGCAAAGCCCGACATGAAGTAGTTACAAAATTAAAAAACAATAAGGTGTTGACTTCATGTGAATTCAACGCCTTATTTTTTTTGGACTAAAAGGAGAAAGAATATGAATGTAATAAGCCCAATTACTGGGAAGCAATATGACTCTGGTGATGTTGTTTATTTAGCAAATATGATTCAAGCATTTAAATATTTAAATGCTATTGGCCCAGATTATTTAATGGATATTTTATATTGTAATACTAAGAATGATTGTCTTGTATTTGTATTTAAAAAGTGTCCAGAGACGGTAGAATGTTATAGAAAATGGCAAAA
Source organism: uncultured Prevotella sp. (assembly GCA_900554835.1). Classification (GTDB taxonomy): domain Bacteria; phylum Bacteroidota; class Bacteroidia; order Bacteroidales; family Bacteroidaceae; genus Prevotella. The sequence continues at coordinate 97,612 of USJD01000001.1, forward strand.
TCATGAACTCTAAAACATATATACTTTATAGAATTTATTATGGCGATGAGCTTGTTTATATTGGGCGTACATCGCAGGACTTAAAAGATAGATTAAGACAACATTTTTTCGGGCATCCAATGGTCAAGAAGATTGATTTATTCGCAACTACAAAAATTGAATATGCAATCTTAAATACTCAGGCAGATATGTATTTATATGAAATTTATGAGATAAATAAATGGAAACCACGGATCAATAAAGATGATAAGGCGAGAGATGAGTTCTCCCCTTTCATTGAACTGCCCCAGCTTGTATTTTATGATTATTGGCCTGAGATTATAGATAAATGGAAAGAAAAGCAAATAAAGCATGTAATAGATACAGCCCCGTTGGATTTTCCCGACGAGGACTTTTTTGATTTTAATTAAGAAGGAGGTTGGAAAATGGCACTTTCGTTTGAAGAATCTAAGAAACAAGCGTTAAAACAAGCGGCTGCTCCTATGTTAATGTCGGTGTCTAATGAAGTAATAATAGATTCGGACAATAATTGGAAGAAGCCTGAAAATGCTTCGAATTATGAATATTATAATAATGAATATCATGACGATGATTTGTCCACTGTTGATGGAAATAAGAAGATTACTTTAAGTACTAATCAAATTAATTTAACGCAAGAAAAGAATTCTCAATATATTCCATTTGAGATTCCAAGATATTATGATGGCTTCGATTTATCAAAAACGGCACTTTCAATTTATTGGGTTAACGAAAGTGGCAGCGGTAGCGTATCCGTTCCTGTTGATGTTTATTATAATGAGAGTAAAATTCGTTTTGCTTGGTTAGTGGATAATGATGTTACTGCAAGAGCTGGCAAAATTAAATTTGAAATTCAAGCATCAGGTACGAATTCTAAGGGATACGAGTATTTATGGAAGACTAAATCTAATGATGGAATTAGTGTTATACAAGCATTAGAAATCAAGTCATTTATTGAACCTGATGATACATGGCAGGAAACCTTTATTGCAAAAGTTTCTGCCCAAGCAGATAGAGCAGAAGTTGCGAGTAATAAGGCAGAAGCTGCAGCGGTGGCTGCTGAAAAGGCTGCATCGGATTTACAAGATGGTATCGCAGATGAAGTAAAAACTGCCATTGGCGACAATTATTACACTAAATCTGAGGTTGATGGGAAGCTTGAAAATGTTCAGGTTGATTTGACTGGTTATGCTACTGAAACCTATGTTGATGAAAAAGTTGCAGCAGTAGATGTTTCTGAACAGTTAAAGGATTATGCTAAAAAGGATGAATTATTTAGTAAAGATTATAATGATTTAACAAATAAGCCAATTATTCCAGCAAAAGTATCAGAACTCGAAAACGATAAAGGCTATTTAACTGAGCATCAAAGTCTTGATAATTATGCTACCAAAGAAGATGTTCAGGCTGAGATTGCTAAAGTAGATGTTTCTGATCAATTAAAAGATTATGCCAAACAGTCTGATGTGACTAATTTATCAAGCAAAGTAAATGCTATTGAACAAACTGTCAATACTGATAAAGAAAGTATTACTGCTATTGGCACTAAGGTAGCAAGTCTTGAAGATACCATTGGAAAGATTAATACAGATCCCGGTAAAACATATAATGCCACATATGGAACTGTTGGGGAAGACAATAATATTTATACGTTATGGGAAATTGAAAATGAGGGCGAAGACAATGAAGTTCGTACTGCTAAGAGCCAATTTAAAATTGTTGGCGGTAGTGGTGGTGGAGGCACAAGTAGTACATTAAAAATTGAATACGTGACTAAATCTCCATTAATTGTGACAACCAATGATAAAGCTCTTATTAAGTATAATTTCTCTGGCAAGGACTCTTCTGGTGATGAAGTTACTGAAGGTACAGCGGTATGGAAAATTGGTAATCAAATTATTGCTACTGGAATTGCTGTAAGTGGAGAAAATACTTTTGATGCAACAGATTATATTAGTCTTGGTACTCAGAAGTTACTACTTACCATTACAGATAGTGCTGGAAGCTTAGTAACTAAAACTTGGACAGTACAAAAGATAGATGTCAGATTAGAGTCTTCTTTTAATGACAAACTGACATATAATATTGGCCCAGTATCTTTTGATTATACGCCTTATGGTGCAATTTCTAAAGATATTCATTTCAAGTTGGATGGTACTGAACTTACAAAAGTTACCACTGCTTCTTCTGGCATTCCAATGGCATATTCAATCCCTGTACAGACCCATGGAGCACATTTGCTAGAGGCTTATATTATTGCAGAGATTAATAATGCAACTGTTGAGTCTAACCACATTTTTAAAGATATTATGTGGTATAATCCAGAATCTGAGGATGCGGTTATTGGTTGTGTTCAAACAACTCTTACTGTTAAACAATATGATACTGAAAATATTGTTTATACAGTATACGATCCAAAGACTGAAACTCCAACAGTAACTCTGGCCATTGATGGTAATATTGTCTCTACTCTACAATTGGATTCAAATACTCAAACGTGGCAATATAAGCCCACAGACATTGGTTCACATGTTTTAACAATTACTTGTCGAGATACTGTTAAGACTATCAATGTAACGGTTGAAAAATTGGATATTAATGTCGAGCCAATAACTGCTGGTTTGCAGTTTGACTTTAATCCAGTTGGACGTTCTAATAACGACGCAAATAGATTGTGGTCTTATAGTGAGAATGCAGATATTAAAATGACTGTATCTGATAATTTTGACTGGGAAAATGGTGGATATCAAATTGATGAGAATGGTGATCAGTATTTTGGTATCAAAGCTGGAACAACTGCTACTATTTCTTATAATCTATTTTCAGATGATGCAAGAAAAAATGGTAAAGAATTTAAACTTATTTTTAAGACTGATAATGTTGCAAAGAGCGATGCGACTTTCTTAACTTGTCAGTCAGGAGATACGGCACAAATTGGATTACAAATGAACGTACATGAAGCTTATATTAAATCTAGTGCAAAATCTCTATATGTTCCATATAGTGAGGGAGACATTATTGAGTGGGAATTCAATATTGCAAAAGATACTGATATTCCTATTGTTATGTCTTATGAAGATGGTACTCCTTGCAGACCAATGAGTTATACGTCTGATTATTCATTTACGCAAGAATCACCAGCTCCTATTATAATTGGTTCTGCTGATTGTGATGTAATGATTTATCGTATGAAAGCATACAATACAAGTCTTTCTTCTAGTGCTATTTTGTCTAACTTTATTGCGGATGCAAGAACTGCTACAGAAATGATTGATCGTTATAAGAGAAATCAAATTTATGATGAGAATAATCTTTTAACTCCTGAGTCTGTTGCAGAAGCTTGTCCGAATATGAGAGTCATTAAGATTGAAGCACCATATTTTACAAACAACAAGAAGGACTTCGTGAAGAATACTTCTGTTGAATGTATTTATAAAAATGGCGATGCAATTTTAGATAACTGGAAATTTACTAATATGTATCATAGCGGACAAGGTACTACTTCTAATGAATATGGTGCTTCGGGTCGTAATATTGATATTATTGGTGGTTTTGATGGAGCACATCAAGTAACAAGCAAAGTAGAGCTAGATCCAACTTATATTACTGAACTTACACTTGGTGATGGGACTAAAGTTACTGACGGTACTGGTAAGGTGTCTTTGACCAGAAATTCTATACCAAATTCGTGGTTTAATATAAAAGTGAATGTCGCTTCTTCTGAGATGGTCAACAATGCATATCTACAGAAGAGATACAACGATTATATCCCCTATTCCACTCCTGCAACAAGGAGAGACCCAAGAATTAAAAATGATATGGAGTTTGTAAACTGTGTTGTTTTCATTAAGGAAAGTGACCCAGATGTAACTACGCATAGAGAGTTTCAAGATACAGACTGGCACTATTATGCGCTCGGTAATATTGGCGACTCTAAAAAGACAGACGTTTCCAGAGCTTATGACCCAGATGATATGAATGAATTCTGTATTGAAGTAAGTGATAATACTCTGCCAAACTCTACATTCCAAACTGGAGTTAAGAATTCTGATGGCAGTATGAAATATCCAATTACCAAGGCTGAGTGGGTTGCGGGAAATGAAGCTTATGATTCTCTATATAATAATTGGGATGGTTCCTTTGAATTTAGATATGATTGCTGTGGAGACTCTAAAGATGGAGAATCTATCTCAACCGATGAGGCCAAAGAACAAATTAGGGCAAATAATCGTCAAATTTGGAGAGACTTCTATGAGTTCGTTATTACATCAAGTGACGATGAATTTGTAAGCAATCTTAAGAATTGGTTTATTTCTGAATCTGCTCTATATTGGTATCTTTTTACTACTCGTTATACGATGATTGATAACAGAGCTAAAAATACTTTCTGGCATTGGGCAAAACATTATATTAGTACAAGCGAAGCAGAAACTCTTGGAAATAAGGCTGCTTATTATATAATTGACAACGATGCTGCCGCTATTAATAATGGTTATAGATTTGATCTGTGGGACTATGACAACGATACAGCTTTGGGAATCAATAACAGCGGCGAATTAACAATGACCTACGGCAAAGAAGATACCGATTATCGTACAGAGGGAGATCCTTCTTCTGGCTATATCTTTAATGCCGCAGACTCTGTATTCTTCTGCCGTATTCGTGATTTGATGAAGAGCCAATTGCGCACATTATATGCATCTTGCGAGAGCAAAAACTGTTGGAGTTCCACATCTTTAATTAATCAGTTCGATGAGAAACAAAACGAATGGCCAGAAGAGCTTTGGAGAATTGACTATGTAAGAAAGTATGAGCGTCCATATAGAAGTGGTAACACCCGTTTCTTAGAACAGATGATGAATGGTAAGAAGAAATATCAACGCAGACAGTTTGAGCGTGACCAAGAAATATATATGGCAACGAAGTTTGTTGGAAACACAGCCGCATCTGATCAAATTATGTTTAGATGCAATACTCCTGTTTCTGCTGTCGTTAAGCCAGATTATACACTTCATCTGACTCCATTCTCTGATATGTATCTATCAGTAATGTTTGGTAATTCTTCTGTTACACAGGTTCGTGCAAAAGCTGGACAGCAGTATAACATTCCTTGCCCCTATACAACAATGGATGATACTGCCGTTCTCATTTATGCTGCCTCAAGAATTCAATCTATGGGAGACGTTTCTGCATGTTATATTCATGATAATGACTTCTCTAAGGCTGAAAAGCTAAAGGAGTTAATTATTGGTAATACTACAGAAGGTTATTCTAATACATTCTTGACAAATCTTGTTATTGGTAACAATAGACTACTTGAAAAGTTAGATGTTAGAAATACTCCTAGTCTTGTGAGTAGTTTAGATTTGTCTAAGTGTGGAAACTTGCAAGAGCTATATGCGACAGGTTCAGGTCTTACTGGTGTTCTGTTTGCTAATGGTGGAAAGATTCAGACGGCATTATTACCTTCTACATTGACTTCAATTAATATGCGTAATCTAAAATATCTTAGCACTATTGCTTTTGCTGGATATGATCAGATTACAACTATGATTGTTGAGAATTGCAATACTATTGATTGTGTAGACTTGCTAGAAAAGGCTTCTAAGACTAATCGTGTTCGTCTTATTGGCGTTGATTGGGAATTGGAATCTACGGACTTGTTGACAAGGCTCTATAACATGAGAGGTATTGATAAGAATGGTTATAATACTGACCAATCTATCGTTACTGGTAAGGTTCATGTCCCTGTTATGAGAGAGAAACTACTCGCTCAGTATAATGAAGTTTGGCCCGATCTTGAGCTTACTTATAACACTTTGGTTCAACAATTTACTGTAACCTTCAAGAATGATAATGGAGATATCCTTGATGTTCAATATGTTGATAAAGGCTCAAAGGCAGTAGACCCAATTACTAGGGCAGAAAATCCAATTGCTACACCTACAAAAGCAAGCACTGTAAGCACTGATTATACATTTGCTGGATGGGACTCTGATTTTGTTGAAGCATTCTCCAATCAAGTTATCACAGCTACATATACTGGAGCTTTAAGAGAGTATACGGTTAAGTATGCCTCTAAGGGAACTGTATTGCAAGAAACTCAGGCAAAGTATGGTTCTATGGTTTTGTATACAGGGGACGATCCGAAATACACTGCGGAGGAATCAGCATATAAATATTATCTCTTTACTAGATGGGATAAGAGTGGATATGTAGATGGAGATAAAACCATCAATGCCGTTTATGATTCTTGTGAATATACTGATGGATATTTTGATGGTAAAGATTTGTCTACTCTACGTCCAGTTGAGATTTATGCTATGATGCAGCTTGGCAAAGAAAATACTTATATAACAGAGAAAGATTCACTCTCTTTAGAATTTGGTAATGATTTTCATTATGATGATATTGAAGAGAAGATCCTTGTTTCTGAAAAAACAGTATTTAATGGTTCAAATTATATTGATACACAGGAAAAACTATTTGAAGAAGATAGAAATTTCGTTGTGGCTATTGATTATAAATTTGATGGTGCAAATACACATAATAATGTTTTAGCACAATGCTTTGCTAGTAATGGTATGAGCGGATTTAGGCTTTGGTATAATAGTGGAATTAAAATTGGTTGGGGAACTTCTGGCACAACTCCTGCTAATGTTAATAATAGAGAAATGATTGTCCTAAGACATGTTAAGGGCGAAACTGGATTACATGTATACATGTCTAATTTAGGAGCAGACACTTCTAGTTATATTAATTTAGAGGGTACTCGTTCTCCTATTAATGAAGCCACTTTGGTCTTTGGTTGTAGTAAGGCTGATGATGGTGCATATGAACATTATGCAACTGGTTCGGTTTATTGGAGTAAACTATGGTATGTTGATTTAGGTGACGAGGCATGTAAAAAGTTGGTTGCATGGACTCATGAGAAGATAGATTTTGAGATGTGCGGATTTAAGCGTTATTATTTAAGTAATAATTCTTCAAGTCGTTGCTCTATGTCTTTCTTAGCATCCAATCTTTTGTCTAATAAAATACCAATAGCTTCGGGAGCAGATAATACTGGTGGATGGGCAGCGGCACATTTAAATACTTATCTTAATGATAGATTGTATGCAGCCGTTCCTACTCAATGGAAGCAATTGCTGAAACAAGTAAAAATTAGTTCTTCTATTGGTAATAAGTCAAAAGAACTTTCATCTTCGGATTGTTATTTTGCTATTCCAGCCGCAATTGAAGTTGACTCCACCATGACCAGTGAACCATATTGCTATGAAGGTTCCGCTATTAGTTATTTCACAACAAATTCTACTAGAATCTGTAAAGATACGGATGGACTAATTACACAATATGGGCTTCGTTCTCCTGCTATTGATTATACCATGTATTATTATTATGTTAATAATAACGGTGGATTATCGGGCTATGGGCAAGCTAATGAAGCAACAGGTGTCAGACTGTTAATTTCTATATAAAGGAAGGTGGTCTTTAATGTATTATAAGGTTTTAAAAAATAATAAAGTCATTGATGTTTTAGATCACCTGACTTTTGTAAAATATCAGGAAAAACATCAAGTAATGGTTATTTGCAGTAATGCAGATGCACAGGCAATTATATCTTCTGATGGAGATTATATTTGGCATGTTCCGGGTTTGTATGATATTCCTGTTGAGGGATATGATACTGTAAACTTAGAAGAAATTGATGTATATGAATATAATCAATTAAAGATACTAAATTTAAAAACTCCAGAAGAGATTATTGATGCATATACTAAGTCATTAATTGACGGAGGTGTGCTATGACACAATTTGTAGAAAGCCTATTTAGGTTGTATAGGAATAAACAAGTTAAAAAGGAAAAATTAGATGAATTACTTTCATCTAAGAAAATAACTCGGCAGGAATATGATTATATTATTTCTGCCGAGCAGATTAAGCAATAAGGAGGTGCAATAAGATGTATACTATTTTGCTGAATGAAACAAATGAATTGATCACTTCGGTGAAAGAGCGTATTATGCAACGTAGTAAATTGGTGGACAACTTACATTTTCTCGTTGACCCAATATATAAAGAGCATGATATGTCTGAGTTTACGGCTACAATGGAATATCTTTTGCCTGTAAGTAAAGAGCTTCATACGGAGCAACTTACTTTATCTGATGAATTATACAAAGAAAAACTTGAGTATAAATTACCTTTTGATACTACCCTTACAAAAGAGGCTGGTAAAATTGAAGTCCAATTAACTTTTACAAAAATTGAGATGGACGAAGAAGGTAAAGCCACTCAGTATGTCCGAAAAACTAGCCCAGCAAGCATTACTATTGTACCTATTAGTGCGTGGAGTGATATTGTTGCTGACAGTGCATTGGGTATTATCGACCAGAGATTAATTCAAACTGAGGCTATGATAAATGCTTTAAATGATTTAAGTCAAGAAATTTATGACAATAAAGCAGATAACATAGTCTTTAATACTAATAAGATTCAATTAGTGGCTAATGGCAAACCAATTGGAGATCCAGTCTCTTTAGATGAGGCGCATGATCAGCTTATTGATGATAGCGCGGATGGCAATATTAAAGTTGTAGAATTTTAAAATGAATAAAATAATAATTTAAGGAAGGAGGGGGATTGATGGCAAAATATTCTAAGATTGGTTATGGTAATTATTCGGATATTGATAGTGCCATAGCAAAGGGTTTACTTGATGGGAAAGACCTTGTTATTACAAAAGATACCTCAGAATTGGTTTATATTACAAATGATAAGACAAAACAAGTCCTTCAGACAAGATTGAAAAGATTTGAGTCTGAAGATGCGGCATTGGCTGAATTAATTTCTTCTCCAGATACATATGACGGACAGCCTGTGGCTATTAGAAATGATACGGGTTGCTATCAATTATATTTGGTTTTAACTGATGACAACGGCGAATTTATTGTTAGCCCTGTTTTTGATGCATCAGGCACTCATGTCGCATGCGACAATAAGAGCCTTGTTACCAATAGTAATGGTATAATGAGCATCGCTGGTATTGAAGAGGCCGCAGTGGGTTCTTTACTGACAAAACAAGCAGATGGCTCTGTTGAATGGGTTGAAAAGGAAATAGGAACCACATCTCCTCTTTTTATTAATATTCAAAAATTTTATAATCGTCCACAGGCTAATTTTGCATATGCAATAGATGCCGCTGATTTTAATAGGGTCGCATCTGAAGATGAAAAGGCTATTGTTATTGTTACAAATCATGAGAGTTCAGATGAACACTGGGTTTATATTTGTGACGGAACTGTTAATGCTGTATTTGGGGATAGGTCAGATCCTGAGAATTATGCTGTAACTTTTAAATCTGTAGTTAATATTAGCAACGGGGCAAGCGAGTCTACAGATATTTCATTAGGTCTTACTAATGCGACGAGCGGTAAAATCGCAAAAATTAAAACTGTGGATGAAAATGGAGCTCCTACGGAATGGGAAGCTGTTGATATGCCAACAGGTATTGTACAAAGTTCAACAGAAGAAAATAAAATAAAAATTAATGAGGATAACACTATGGAAGTGAATTCTCTTAATGTTAATAAAATAGTACAAGACGAAAAAGAAGATCTAATTGTTTTTGGTGGAAATGCTTAATTTTTAAGGAGGGTTTTATTCAATGGCAACTCTAAACACAAAAATTGTTATGCGCAATGACACCGCTGCAAATTGGACTGAGAAAAATTCAGTTCTGATGAAAGGTGAATTCGGTGTCGAAACCGATACTAACAAGTTTAAGATTGGTGATGGAACAAAGGCATGGGCAGACCTACCTTATGCTGGTGCAGATGAATCTGTCATTAAATCTATTATTAATGAAAATCGTGATACTTGCTCTTATGTTGATTTAACTGAGGGACAAGACGATACGGATGGTCTAGCTGCTCTTGCAAATCCCAAACAGGGTGATACTGCAATTGTGCGTAAGGCTATTGATGATACTCATAAGTCTTATACTGCTTATGTGTACAGTGGTACTGCTTGGTCTGCTATGGATGGCAACTATAATGCATCTAATGTTTATCTTGATACAGATATTACTATGGCAGGTAATTACACTCAGGTTGGTAACTTAACGAAAACTCAGACTGGTACTGCTACTTTTGCTACTAAAGGCAAATCTGTAGCTGATGCTTTAACTGAGATTTTCTCTAAGCGTCTACAACCCGGTGCTCCTACGGCTCCTGCGGTAACTCTTACTTTTGGTCAGGCTAAAGCTTATGAAGTTGGTACTACTGTAAAGCCTACTTATTCTGCTTCTTTAAGTGCTGGTTCTTATACTTATGGCCCTGCTACCGGCATTACTGCGACTTCTTGGGAAGTTACTGATACTGCTGGTCATACTGCTACTACAGCAAGCGGTTCTTTTGATGATGTTGTTGTGGCTGACAATACTAATTATAAGATTACTGCAAAAGCTAATTATGGCGAAGGTGCAATTGCTAAGGACAACTTAGGGGCTAACTCTGATCCTGTAGTGAAGATTGCCGCAGGCTCTGCAACTAAGGTATCTGGAGCAATTACTGGTTATCGTAATAGCTTTTATGGTTCTGTGACTGAAAAAGCTGAAATTACTAGCACTATTATTCGTGGATTAACTAAATCCAACAAGGCACTTGCAAATGGTAACGGCTTTACTATTACTATTCCTGCTGGTGCAGTTCGTGTAATTTTTGCTTACCCTGCTACTTTACGAGATGTTAGTTCTGTAAAGGACGTTAATGGTCTAAATGCAGAGATAAAGAGCGCATTTACTCAGTCTACCGTCACTGTTGCTGGTGCTGGTGCAGATACGGGTATTGCATATAAAGTATATGTAACCGACTTCGCTAATGCTGTTGAAGCGGCTAACTCTTATACTGTTACAATTTAATGAAGGAGGAAATAAATTATGGCTATGACTTTTGGTACACTTGATTTTGCTGTAGCTTTTAATCGTCAGACGGCATTTCCTCTGGATGCTAAAAGCTACTTTGAGAGTTTAGAACTTGCTCAGGCTGCTGCGGCAATCGCCCAAGAAGCTGGCAGTTCTGAAACTGTTTACTATTATGGCCAAACAATTGCTGTTGTTGAGGACAGCAAGGCTACTCTTTATGTTATTCAGCCTGATAAGACCTTGAAAGAGGTTGGTGGAAACATTGTTATTAATGAGAATGTTTTTGCTAAGGATGAAAATGGTGCTCTAAATCTACTCGGTTTTGCTAACGCCGTTGCTGGTGCGCAAGCCGTAAAGGGTGCAGATGGCAAGATTTCATGGGTTAAACCTGATGCTACAACTGTTGAGGGTCTACAAACTACTGTTGCCGCTCTACAAGAGGCTGTTGGTGATGAAACAAAAGGTCTTGTTAAGCAAGTTAATGATAACACTGCAGCTATTACTAAACTAAATGGTGATGATACTACTGAGGGTTCTGTTGCTTATCAGATTGCACAAATTGTTGCTGGTGCAGACACAAGCTATGATACTCTCAAAGAGATTGCTGATTGGATTAAGAGCCATGGTACTGATGCCACTGCAATGAAATCTCAGATTGATACAAATAAGACTGACATTGCTTCACTAAAGGCACTTGTTGGTGATGAGGCTGTTGCGACTCAGATTTCCGAGGCTATTGATACAGCTCTAAAATCTGGAGAAGCTGATAAATATGCTCTTGCTGCTGACTTAGCATCTCTTTCTACTGAAGTTTCTGGCATTAAGACTCTTGTAGGTGAAACTTCTGTAGCAGATCAGATTGATGCGGCTCTAAAAGTTGATGGTGCTGAAAAATACGCACTAGCTTCTCATACTCATGAGATTGCTAATGTAAATGGCCTTCAGGGTATTCTTGATGGTAAGGCTGCATCTGCTGATGTTGAAGCTCTACAGAGTACTGTTGCTGATCTAGAAGCAAAGGCCCACGAGCATGCTAATAAGGCAGTTCTTGATGGTATTACTGAGGCAAAGATTACTGCATGGGATGCTGCACAGGCTAATACTATTGAGTCTATTAAGGCTGCTGGTGTTGCACTTGCAATTGGAGAAGATAAGTCTGTAAATATTCCTGCTGCAACTGCTGATGCACTTGGTCTAGCAAAAGGTGATGGTACTACTATTGAATCTGCTAATGGTGTATTTAGTGTTAAGGCTGTTTCTACTGATCTATTAACTCAGGGTCAGGAAGAGCTAGTTATTAATGGTGGCAATGCTTAATAAATTAAAATAATTAAGGAGAATGATTAATATGGCTAAAGAATTTAATGCACGTCTAAGACTTAAATATGATAGTTATACAAACTGGACTACCAATGACCCTGTTTTACTTGAGGGTGAAGCTGCTGTATGCGTAATTCCTGCTGATACCGGTGCTGTTCAGGGTGAGCCTGCCGTTCTTATTAAGATTGGTGATGGTACTAAAAAGTTTAGTCAACTTCCTTTTCTCAGTGGTAAGGCGGCTGATGTTTATGGTTGGGCTAAGGCTGCAACTAAACCTGAATATTCTGCAAGTGAGATTACTGGCCTAGCTGATTATATTAGTGGTAAGGTTAAAGATACTAATACTACGTATCAGATTGTTCAGGATAAGACTGATTCCTATAAGTTCCATCTACAGGCTAAAGAGATTGGTGGTAACTGGGCTGATGTAGGCGATTTTACCGTTCCCAAAACAGATGTTTCTGGTTTAATGACCAAAGTTGTTGATGGTACTGCGAATCATTTTGTAATGCTTGATGATGATGGTAACGCCGCAGATAGTGGTTATACCTTTGAAAATTTTGCATCAAAAGACCATCTCCATGAAATTGCTAGTGTTACTGGTCTTCAGACTGCTCTAGATGCTAAAGCTGCATCTACTGACCTAGCTACTCTAGGCAATAAGGTCGGTACTGTTCCCGAGGGTAAGACCGTTGTTCAGATGATTAAGGATGCTCAGGATGCTGCTACTTATGATGACACAACTATTAAGGCTGATATTGCAGCGAATAAGAGTGCTATTGAGACCTTGAATGGTGATGCAACTAAGGAAGGTTCTGTTAAGAAGCAGGTTGCTGATGCAGTTGCTGGTATTGTTGCGGATGCTCCTGATGCTTACGACACTCTAAAGGAAATTTCTGATTGGATTAGTACTCACACTGATAGTGCTGCTACTATGAACTCTCAGATTACCGCTAATAAGAATGCCATTGATACACTTAATGGTACTGGTGCGGGATCTGTTTCAAAGGCAGTGTCTGATGCTCAGACCACACTTCAGGCATCTATTGATGAGAAGGTATCCAAGGAGACTGGTAAGGGTCTTTCTACTAATGACTATACCACCGCTGAGAAGAATAAGCTAAAAGATATTGCTGAGGGCGCACAGGTTAACGTTATTGAAGAGATTCAGGTTAATGGTGCTAAGGTTACTCCTTCTGGTAAGACAGTTAATATTAGCGTTCCTACTGGTGCGTTATCCGCTAAGGATAAGGTTGCTAAGACTGATTTAGCAGATGCTCTAAAGGAAGAAATTGAGGGCAAGGTAAATACTTCGGCTTGCGGAGATATTATTTCTCATGATGCTGCTGACTTTGCTGCTGCAGTTCATACTCATGATATAAAGGATCTAACTCAGTCTGAGTATATTGTATTTAATTGCGGTTCAAGTTCTACTGTAATATAAGAAATTTGAAAGGGTCTGCCTCGTTATATAACGGGGTAGACCTTTATGTTAAGGAGGTTTTTCAATGGCTCGTGAATTTTTAACTAGAGTTCAAAATAAGCGTGATACAAGTGCGAATTGGACAAAAAATAATCCAGTCATTTTAAACGGTGAAATAATTTTGGTGGATACAGCCGAGGGTGAGCTTCGTGCAAAAATCGGTGATGGAACTAAAACCTATACTCAGCTACCTTTTAGTGATGAGGTATTGAAAAGCCTCATAAATACGGTGGCGCAAAATGTAGCAGATAATACAACGGCGAGGCATAGCCATAGTAATAAAGATATATTGGATAAAATTACGGGAATTGTTACAAAAGATAATGTTAACACGCCCGCACATACTAGTGATCTTGTTGACTATTCAGGGTTCAAAGCTGGAAGCCAGCAGATTATAAGTCAGATTCCTACTAAAACAAGTGATATTACTAATGATAGTGGGTTTACAACCGAAACTTATGTAAATACCAAAGTAGCTGGTATTGTAAATTCTGCGCCTGAAACCCTTGACACTCTAAATGAACTCGCCGAAGCCCTTGGCAACGACCCAAATTTTGCCACTACAATGGCAACGGAATTGGGTAAAAAGGTTGATAAGGTGACTGGAAAGGGACTTAGCACTAATGATTATACAACAGCAGAAAAAGATAAACTTGGTGGGATCGAGGCAAATGCTAATAACTATTCTTTGCCAGTTGCTACTTCAACCGCACTGGGCGGTGTAAAATCTGGTACGGATATTACAGTTGATACATCGGGCAATGTTTCTGTAAATGATGATTCTCATAATCATGTAATTTCCAATGTGGATGGATTACAGACAGCTCTTGATGGTAAAGTTAGCACTGTAACTGGCAAAGGACTTTCCACAAACGACTACACAACCGCTGAAAAGAATAAACTTGCTAACATTGCGGCGAACGCGAACAACTACAGTTTACCTGTCGCAACGTCTTCTGTGCTTGGTGGTGTCAAGTCTGGTACAGACATTACGGTTGACTCGTCAGGTAATGTGTCTGTTAATGATGATTCGCACAATCACGTAATTTCTAACGTCGATGGACTCCAATCCGCGCTTGATGCCAAAGTAAGTGCTGTAAGTGGGAAAGGTTTATCAACAAATGATTATACTACTGATGAAAAGAACAAACTCAGTGGTATAGCGAAGAACGCTAACAACTATAGTCTTCCCGCTGCCGGTTCTTCTCTCGGTGGGGTAAAATCAGGTGGGGACGTATCAATTTCTAATGGTACTATTTCTTATAGCTCCACTGTTCCTGTCTCAAAAGGTGGCACTGGCGCAACTACCGCAGCCGCGGCTTGCACAAATTTAGGAGCTTTGCCGCTTTCTGGTGGAACCCTGACAGGAAACCTTACTGGTAAATATATTGCAGGCACTTGGCTTCAAACGACTTCTGTCTCTGAACAAAGTGCAGCCGCGTCTAAAATTGCGACAATTGATGGAGATGGTTGGATTTATTACCGAACTCCCGCGCATATAGTTTCTGATTTGAATATTTTTCAGACTACTGGCGGCACAATTACTGGAGCGGTAAAACTTACGTCAGGCACGAATTATGGCGCGTCCTTGCCGACAACTATTCCAGCGGCGGGCACTATTTTCTTCAAGAAGATGTAAAAAAGGAGGCAAGTAAATGTCTCAACTCAATGTTTATATAACTAATAGCGGTTGGCCGAATTGGACTGGTGGCGCATATATAGTTTATACTGCCTCATTTGATTCTAAAACAAAACAGACTACTGTTACTTTTGCAGAAAGTAATCACACTTATTATAGTAGAAAAAATTACGGCTCTAATGCTGATACTACAATTACAGTCACAGCTACCGATAGCGGGAATTCTGCTACCGCAAAGCTAGAAACGTCTGGCGCTCCACTGGCTAATGAAAGCACTTCATATAGCGGTACGCCAAGCCCTACAACGATAACTGTTCAGCATAATTCGACGGCTGGGGAAAAGTCAATAACAATTGCAGGTTCTTCTCACATCCGCTGCATTATGACTCAAAATTCTACAGCTTATACGAATAGTTATGGTTCTGGTAGCCAAACAGAAGTTGTAGGCTCGGTTGAAGAAGGAATTGTCTATCTCTCAAACGGCTCAAGCTTTGACCCCTATCAAATTTTCATTTCAAATGGCTCAAGCTTCGACCAATATGTAGCTTATATTTCTAATGGGACAAAATGGGTTCCTTATGGCATTACAACCTATACGAACCTAATGTCTAAAGCTGTCAATACTTCCGGCGCATCATTGAATGGAGCTTTCTGGTATACAAATTATCGTTTCAATTCATCTTCTGGTAATCCAATTGCTAATACAGGCACAATGATTACTGGTTTGATACCAATAACACCCGCTAATGCAACAATTCGTATTCGTTGGTCAGGTGGCTCAAGCACAACTACTCAACAAATGAAATATTATAAGTCAGATTTTACGCAAGTAAAACAAGGTTATATTTCGTTTTCAACCCTCAAAACAGATGCAGATGCAGGGAAATATTACTCAGTCTCTCAATATGACCTTGCTAATGGTAAACTTGATTTTACAATAACTGACCCTTCTGGCGGTCTTATTACTACTAACGCTGCATATGTTGCATTTGTTTTACAAGAAACTGACGCAAAGAATGTTGTTATTACAATAAATGAAGAAATTGACTAAAGGAGGTCAATCCAAATGACAGGTGTAGACCTAAATCAATATCGTAATCTACCCGATTACGCACAGCTCAAAAAGGATGGTTATGAGTTTGCTATCATAAAACTGGCAACTGGTGCAACTTTTACTAACCCACTTTTTGAAAAACAATTCAATGGCTGCAAGAGTGCTGGACTCCATATCGGAGTCTACACTCGCGCAGATAAAACCGCAGGCAATAGTATAAAGGAAGCCGAATATGCTCTTAACATTTTGGGCAATCGACACGTTGATTTTCCTATCTATTATGACATTGAGGGCGAAACACTCAATGCTTCAAAAGCAACTCTAACTCAAATGGCACTTGATTTTGGCGCTGTCATGACTCGTGAGGGATACCGTTGGGGTATTTATACATCTCGCGCTCATTTCAAACTTTTTGATCTTGATGTACTCAAAGCGGCTGGAGCTTCTGTTTGGTGTGCGGCCTATGATAGTCAAGCTGGTATGGAATGCGACATTTGGCAAAAATCAGATAAAGGTTCTATTACAGGCTATTTTGGGCCAGTAGATGTGGATATTTTGTATAACAAGGATATTATAAAGGAGGAAAATAAAATGAGTTTGAATTTGATAAAATGTTTTCAAACACAAGGTGCGTGGTATAATCAGACCACTAATGGCACTCCTGTTGGTGTATGTTGGCATGACACTGGCGCAGGTAATCCTACATTAAAGCGTTATGTTCAGCCATCTACCAATGATCCCCAGTATGATTATTTTATAAATTTACTCGGCAAAAATAATAATGGGAACCATTGGAATCGTATGGCTGCAAATCAGGCAGGATTAAATGCTTGGATTGGTCAGCTTGCGGATGGTAGTGTCGCTACTGTTCAGGCTGGCCCTTGGGAGAAACGTCCTTGGGGCGTTGGCTCTGGTAGATATGGCTCACTCAATGGTGATAAGAATGTACCTAATGATAAGTTCTGGATCCAGTTTGAGATATGTGATGATTATGCACATAATCAGCCCTGCCGTAAAGCATATTTTGAGCAGGCATATCAACAGGCAGTAGAGTTTACTGCATATATCTGTCAACTCTATAATATAGATCCATTTGGAACGGTTGAGTATCGTGGTAAACAAGTTCCTACTATTTGTTGCCACTACGATAGTTATAAGCTAGGGTTTGGTTCTAATCATGGGGATGTATACCTGTGGTTTAAACGTTTTGGCAAAACCATGGATGATGTTAGAAAAGATGTAGGCGCATTAATGGGCAAAGTTGTTGTTGATCCAACTCCTGATCCTGTTACTCCGACAACTCCAACTGACTCTTATCCTGTTCTTCGCTCTGGCGCTCATAATGAGTCTGTGCGTAAAGCACAAAAGCTCTTAATTAAGCATGGCTATGATGTTGGTTCTGCTGGTGCGGACTCTTGGTTTGGTAATGGTACTCTAAAGGCTGTTAAGGCATTCCAAAAAGACAAAGGTCTAACTGTTGATGGTATAATTGGTACTTCTACTTGGAAAGCTCTTGAGAAAGAGCCTGAAAAGGTGGAAGAACCTGTCACTCCTGCAGAGCCCGCTCAACCGTCTACACCATCCACTAACCGCCCAACAATCGGTGTTGGTGACAGCGGAGAGTACGTCAAAGAAGCTCAAAAGATTTTGAAGAACCTCGGTTACAACATTGGCTCTTATGGTGTTGATGGTGTATTTGGCAACTCCACTAAGGGTGCAGTTCTCAACTTCCAGAAGAGGAATAGCCTCGACGCTGATGGTATAATTGGCCCAAATACGTGGGCAAAGCTTTTAGCAGCGTCCTCTCAGCCTAGTACTCCGTCTCAACCCGTTCAGTCAAATGAAATTAAAGTAGGCTCTTTAGTATCTATTAATAAAGGGGCTAAGTGGTATAGTGGAAGCTATATTCCAAATTGGGTTTTAAAATATAATTGGTACGTTTATTCGTTAAAGGGAGACCGTGCAGTATTAAATAAGTCTGAGCATGGTGAGAAAAATGGACTTATGTCTCCTATTCATGTTAGTGATCTAACGAAGGTATAAAATTTAAAGGCGCATAGAATATCCTCTGTGCGCCTCAATTATTAAGGGAAGAAGGTGTTGGAATGATTTATGGGAATAAAGTTGGTGGTGCTCGTGCCGAAAAAACATATATTCTTGAAGTTGGTGGGACAGAACTAATTGGTGTTGTAGTGGATCAGAAAGAAGTTTTTGATGCTTGTCCTGAAGATGTTGTGGCTGGTAAAAAATTCGCATGTGAGAGCGGCGTTGGCATTGGAACTAACGATGCTTCTCATTGTCATGTTACTAATGGCATACAAGAAGTTTCCCCCGGAGCAGATTTTGTGCTTACATTACCTGAAAAGGATCAATGGGATTATTCGGAATTACAATGTATGATGGCTCCTAAAAATTCACCTTATGCTATTGACAAAGTAGTTCTTAATGATGCGGTATATGATGCCGCTGGAATAAAAATAGCGGATGTTACAAAAGATGGGAAAAATGATAGAGTATGTTTTAATATTACAAATAGTACCAGCAATACATATCTTCTTTACTTTTTTATATGTAAGGAGGAAATGTCATGAGATATCATTATGCTATTGTTGATGACATAGGTAAATGTTTTGCAGTGTATGATTCCACTATTAAAATTTACGATCAATATCATATCCCTATTAATAAAATTTCAATAGATTATTTATCTAAATATTATTATCCTATTCCACTTGTTGTTGATTTTGCAACAGATTTTAACGGGGAATGGTATTTAGATATAGCACATTCAATTAAAGGGGTGGTGCAATAAATGGCTACTAAAAAATTACAAATTATTAGCGGAGGGACAGCTTTTCAATCTGACTGGAATACGATAGATCCAGAAGATACCACTTATATTAAAAACAAACCTCAATTGTCTACTGTTGCCGAAACTGGTAATTATAATGATCTTTTAAATCCTCCTACTATTGATACGGCTCTCATTGAGAGTTCATCTAATGCTATTTCAGGAGGAGCGGTATATACTGCATTAGCATCTAAGGCTAACAGTGCAGATTTAGCATCTGTAGCTACAAGTGGTAAATATACAGATTTAATAGAACGTGGGCATACTCATTCTGCCTCAGATATTAATAGCGGTGTAATATCTATAGCACATGGTGGAACAGGAGCCTCGAATGGAGCAACGGCTTTACAGAATTTATTTAGTGCGGGAGCTACTATATTGAGTTCTAATCAGTATGGAGATAATCTTCCTGAAGCTGGAACAGCAGGGAGGCTGTTTCTTAAGAAGAAGGTGTAAGTAAATGTCACAACTTTATTATACCGCTACTAATTCAGCTTGGGGCTGGTCTGGTGGCATTACAATAAATTATACTACTTCATATAACTCGGTTACTAATCAAACAATAATTACTTTTTCAGAAAGCCTTTATAAATATTTTGGTAAGTCTGGCAGTTGGTCAGAGGCTAATACTGATATTACTGTCACTGCAACGGATAGCGGTAATTCGGCTACAGCAAACCTCTATTACGCAGGCAATACAAATGGTGGCGATTCTGAATACAAAGCAACCCCAAATCCCACTGCCATAACTGTTCAACATAATTCAACTTCTGGCGAAAAATCAATAACTATTTCTGGTTCCAGCACTATCCACGCAATTTTGAGTAACAATTCTTCTACTTATGTAGATGTCCCCGGTTCTGGTTCAGTTACAGTTGCCTCTGGCACACACTATCTTGAACGAACTTTATCGATTAGCGCAGAAAACGCAACAGTGGTTTGTCAACGTACAAGCTCGCCTGCGGGTGCAGATACCGGCGCACTGACAAATGGCGAGACTATTTATGATAGTGATGTTTTGAAATTTACCTTTAGTGCAAAAACTGGTTATAGTATTGAGAGTGCTTTATTAAATAATAAGGCAATTACAAATGGTGCAACGCATACCGTGTCTGGAGATGTATCTGTCGCGGTTATTGCGACAGCTATAAAATTTACGCTGACAATTAATCAAGGTGAAGGCACGATTATTGCGGTAAATAGAACATCAAGCCCTAAAGCATCTGCTTCATTAGGGTTACTTTCTAACGGAGACCCTATTTATCATAGCGATATATTAAATATAACTTTTAATGTGGAATTTGGGTATGATCTTTTAACACAGACTATTAATGGAGAGTCTGCTTCGGATCAAGATTATGCTGTTCTTCAGAATGTTATTGTAGCTGCTACCGCAGAAAAAACTGGATTGGTTTATATTGATAATGGGTCTGGTTGGGAAGCTTATGAAATTTGGATTGATAATGGCACATCATGGGATTTATACATCCCGTATATTGATGACGGAGTTGCTTGGCAACAATATAGTTAAAAGGATAAAAATAAAATAATATAGGAGTGTTGTTTATGGAACCATGGCTAGTATTTGCCGGTACGATAGTTACCGCAGCAGGTTCAATAATCGCAGTTGTTTTAACAAATAATCGTGCTAATCGTGAAATTATATCAAGGATGGAATCGAGTGACGCGGTGCAAGAAGAAAAGATCGCCGAGCTCACTCGTGAAGTCAGAAAACATAATAATTTTGCGGAGCGCGTTCCAGTTCTTGAGGGTGACATGAAAGTACTTAAAGAGCAAATTAAAAATATTCGATATCAACTTAATGATGCTGGTAAATAAAAGGCAGGTGTTATCCGTGTCTAATATTAAAGACGTAGAAGTATGGGTAGATGAAGATTTTGGTATTAAGTTATGGCCTAATCCTAAAGGTGCTATTATGGAAGCCGTTAAGTATGTTTTTGAACTCGAATCAGAGGATGAAGTTAGAAATGTATGGCCAATTGTTAGGCGCGGCAGTAAAGGCACTGTAGCAAAAATTGTACAAGCCATGTTAATTTGTATGGGGTATCCATGTGAATTAAATGGAAACTTTGCGTCTGATTCTGTCGATGCATTAAAGAAGTATCAAAAGGATAATAAATTTATTGTTAATGGTATCGCTGGTAAAGCGGTCATTACAAAAATGTTTAAATAATAAGGAGGAAATATTATGGAACTTTTACAGGATGTTTTATATGCAGTTATAGTGGCGGCTGTGCCTATTCTCACTAAATTTGTGTGCGATTGGCTCAAGAGTATGTTTGAAGCAAATAAGAATAAGATCCAGAATGAAAAAGTTAGATTCGTTGTTGAAAATGTAACAAATATGGTTGCATCTGCTGTTGTAACGACAACCAGTACATATGTAAAAGAGCTGAAAGCAGAAAATCTATTTGATAAAGCTGCTCAGGAAGAAGCTTTTAAGAAGACTAAGGATGCAGTTATGGCTCAGATTACTACTGAATCAGCAGACATCATCGAATATGCTTATGGTAATCTTGATGTCTTTATTGACAATCTAATTGAGCGTTTTGTTGAAGAGCTTAAAAATAATAAGTAAGTTTGGGTCGGGGCGGGAAACCGCCCCTTTCCCCGTGAGGAGTGATATTTATGAATAGTTCTTTAGTAAACTACACAAAACTATCTCCCAACTATAATGCTAGAGATAGAAAAATATCCAAGATTACAATCCATCATATGGCGGGAAATTTAACAGTTGAAACTTGTGGTAATGTTTTTGCATCAAGTGCAAGAGAAGCAAGTGCCAATTATGGGATTGGCTCAGATGGTAGGGTTGGATTGTATGTAGAAGAAAAGAATCGTTCTTGGGCGAGTTCTAACAAAACAAATGATATGATGGCTGTGACCATTGAAGTGGCAAATGATGGTGGCGCTCCAGATTGGCATGTGAGCGATAAAGCTCTGGCAAAGTTGATTGACCTTTGTGTTGATATTTGTAAGAGGCATGGTATATCTAAGTTGAATTATACTGGGGATGCTTCAGGGAATTTAACTATACATAAGATGTTTATTGCTACTACTTGTCCGGGGCCTTATTTAGAAAGTAAATGCCCATATATAGCAAGTGAAGTTAATAAAAGACTTGGTATGAATGCAGAAATGTATAGGTTAAGAAAGTCTTGGGCAGATGCCAAATCTCAAATTGGTGCATATAGGAACTTAGATAACGCTAAAAAGGCTTGCCCTTCTGGGTATTATGTTTTTAATAGCGCTGGTAAAGTAGTTTATCCAGTAGTATCAAATGAATCAATAGATTATGCTCAAAGTTTTGACCCTGCTAAAGCAGGTAAATATACTGTTGTGCCAGATGTAGGGTTGCATTTAAGAGCTGGTGCTGGTACAGATAAAAGAAGTCTTGAGGTGCTTGGACAAGGGGACATTGTAACGTGTTATGGTTATTTCACACAAGGATGGTTACTTGTCCAAACATCTCAGGGTAGAACAGGTTATGTTTGTAAAGATTATTTGAAATAGTTGAGGAGGCAAATGCCTCCTTTTTTGATTGGAGGTAATTTTACGGGAACTAATGATAAAAAATATTGTGTTTATAAACATACATCTCCATCTGAAAAAATTTATATTGGTATAACTAGTATGCCAGTAAACAGAAGATGGAGAAACGGATGTGGGTATAAAAATAATCAATATTTTTATCGCGCCATACAAAAATATGGTTGGGATAATTTTAAGCATGAGATTTTATATGATAATTTAACAAAAAATGAAGCAGAGAATATAGAAATAAAACTAATTTCACAATATAAAAGTAATCAAAAGGAGTTTGGTTATAACATTGAAAGTGGTGGAAATTGTGTTGGAAAGGTATCAGAAGAGACTCGTATTAAATTGAGCGAGATTATGAAAGGCAAACCGTCACCAAATAAGGGGCTTCTAATGTCGGAAGCACAAAAACAAAAGATCAGTAATAGTAAAAAAGGAATATCTACTGGGCCAAAATCTGAGGATACAAAAAGAAAAATATCAGAAGGTAATAAAGGTAAAATTGTATCCGAAGAAACACGAAAAAGGATATCGGAAGCTAGAAAGGAATGCTGGAAAGATGAAGATTATCGGCAAAATCAAATAGAAAAACATAAATGGCAAGCTAAGGAGAATCATCCGATGTATGGGAAACATCATTCCGAAGAGACTATAGAGAAGATAAGACAAGCTCATACAAAAATGTATGTTTGGTGTATAGAATTAGAAGAACTATTTTATAGCCCAGAAGATGTAAAAAGAAAACTTGGAATCGATGCAAGTGATGTGAGGAAGGTATGCAAGGGCTTAAAACAATCCGCTGGAAAGCATCCTGTTACTGGTGAAAAATTGCATTGGAAATTTATTGATAAAGAGGAGGCGCAATAAGATGAAGATTATTGGTATAGATATGAGTAGTCAACGTACTGGTATAGCTTTGTTTGATGATAATCAGTATGTAGATCACGTATTAATTGATTTACATAAGATAAAAGACACTGATGAAAGAATTCGTAAAATGATGAAGAACATCAAACAACAATTAAATAGATATAAACCAGATGTGATTGTGATGGAAGAATGTCTTATGACGAATAATATTAAAACTGTAAAAGTATTGTCATATATAGCAGGCGCAATTATATCTTGGGCAGATGAGAATAATACGATTTTTAAGTTTCAATTACCAACGGCGTGGCGTAAGAAAGTTGGTATAATGCAAAACCAATATATTAAGAGGGAACAGCTTAAACAAGAAGCTATTGAGATGGTCAAGGAGAAATTTGGACTGGATGTTACGGATGATGAGGCGGAAAGTATCCTCCTTGCTTATAGTCTGGCATATAATGAGAAGTCAGATGATATTGACATTGAAATCTAACGGCAAAGCCGTATGAAATAATTATATGAAGGAGTTTAAAGTACTATGAAAATTAACGAATTTGTGAAGAAAGCAACAATTAAAGGTTATATGCCTGCAACTGTAGACCAGCAAACTGAAAAGTTAAAGAAGGATTTGGAAGTAAAACCTTATCTTAAGATTAAAGATAAAAAGAAGCTTATTGAAGCAATTGTGGATGATACCATACTTTATGAAAATGGTTTATTTAAGTTTAATGGTGTAGATCAATATGTTGTGTATACAATGAAATGTATTGAAGCTTATACCAATTTGGAACTTTCTGATGATATAGAAGATGATTATGATGCTTTATGTGAAACGGGATTACTTGCAAAAATTTTAAGAACTTTTGATGAGGAATATCAAAGTATCTTGTCTCTACTTCAAATGCAGTGTGATTACGTCTTAATGGATAATAGTATAACATCTAAAATTAATATTCTATTAAATGCAATGACAAATGGTGTAAATAAATTATCGGATATGGCATCTGATGCTTTTAAAAATATTAAGCCAGAAGATATGCAAAAAATTACAGAGCTTATTTCTACTATGAAGTAAGCGAGGTGAATTGTGACGATGAAATCAAATAATTTTGGCGAAATATATGGAGCTGTTATGAAAAATGCGAAAAGAGCTGCGGTTGCCGCTACTAAAAATGCTGCTAAAAAAATTGCTAAAGATATGGAGAAGGAAGCTTTAAATAATTTAAATAAATATTATGATAGTTATGACCCTGATGTATATGATAGAACTTATAATTTGCGTAATGCTATTAAACCATATTATAGTGACAATTCTAATGGGTCATCGGTATCAATTGAAATTGGAATTATATATGATGCATCGTATCTTAATGCATATAGTAGTAATTCATGGTTCCATCAAGGCGGTGGAAGTTGGGTGTCCAGAAATGATTCTACATTTAATTGGCAAGGTCAAGGGAATGGTATACCAGATCCAGAATGGGTGCTTAATAATTTTTTAAATGGTATACATCCAAGAACAACAACAGGCTATGCATATGCGCCAGTTCAAGATTCAAAGTCACAGATTCAAATGATGAATGAGTTTATAGATAATGAAGTCCCAAAGAAAATTGACGCATATATGAGCGCAGCCCTTCTTAAAGATTTTACAAAGCGTATGGCTTAAGGAAGGTGAGGTAAATTGAAAGAGTTTAAGTTTAGAATATCAGCAGATGTAGCGGACTTAGAAGCACAATTTAAGTCTGGTGCAAATCAATTAGCAAAATTTGTTCAAGGAATTGATAAAGCGGAAAATAAATTAGAAAAATTACAAGAAACAAGTGCGTATTTATCTCAGATGGATGCGGCTTTATCATCTCTTGCTTCTAAATATCCAAATATATTTAAACAAATTTTTGGGAATGTTGATGCGGATATAAAAAATGCAATAAAGCCTATTTTAGAAATGCAAGAACTTATGTCCACTGTAGTAAATCAGACGGGCTCAAAATTACAAAACATTTTAGGGGGCACAGGTGGCACCGCAGTGGAGTTTAAGGAAATTGCAAATACTATGTCTATTTTGTCAAAAGCTCTTGGACAAAATGCTCCTGATTTCAGTTTCTTAGAGGGCGCAGGAGATGCTACGGAGAAAGCTAATAAATTATTAAATGTTTTACAAGATATTGTACAAGAGTCATATAATTTTAAAAATACTGGTTCTGATTCTGTAGGGGCTGTAATTAATGAGATTGCAGAATCTTCAACTAATGCTGCAAGTAAAATAGATGAATTAAAAACAAAAATAAAAGAACTTATAAGTATCGCAAATAAAAAAAGAGAAGAGTTATATACTAAAGAGGATATTTTAGGAGAACTTGAAAGTCCTAAGAATGTAAGTAAATCAACACAATATCTAAAAAATAGATGGAGTGATTTGATAAAACTTATGCAAGAGTCTCAAGAAGCTAGAGCTAAATTTAATAAAGGTGAAATGTTGTCAGAGGCAGATTATGAATCATTATTAAAATATATTGATGCGGCTTCTAAATTAAGAGCAACTTTGGATACAGTAAATTCTGGCAAAATGTCTGTTAATCAAAATATATTTGATCAAATTAGAATGCAGTTATCTAAAATTCCTCAAACATTACCTTACCTTGAGAACTTACAAGAACGCATACAACCTCAAAATAAATCAAAAAAAAAGGACAAGGCTTCTCAGGTAGAATCTTCAAAGGCACCTATTCAGACTTCTAAGGCATATGAAGAGCTGAATCAACAGATTGAAAAGTATATTCAATTAAAAAAAGAATCTGCTAAGTTAGATGAAGAGTCCCCTGAATGGGAAAGTAAAGCAGAGGAAATGGATCAAATCTTATCTGATATTGCTGGGAAATATAAATTATCAGAAGATGCTTTGGAGACACTTGGCGATAAATTAATGCAACGAGGCATTGGTGTGCAGAAAGCGATGAAGATCTTAAAAGATACATTAGGAGATCAATTTCCTTCCGCTACTGTTGACCAAAATGATTCTGTAGGAATAAAAGAAACAAAAACTGAGGCCATACAGACTGCAAGTGAAATCGAAACTTTAGGGGATAAATCTCAAGAAAGTTTTTCTGAAGTTGCAAATGCTTCACAGCAGGCAACGGATGCATTAAAAGATCAAATTCTACAAGTACAGACTTTAAAAGAATTATATGCTTTATTAATGCAGGAGGAATACAACTTCCGTAATGGACAAACTAATGGTAAAGAATATTTAGCAATGTTCAATAAAAATGGTTTGTCTAATATTGGAACTTCAGATGGCGCAGATATTACTAGTGACACAATTAAAAAAATATTATCGAAGGCAAGTTCTAATGGGGATTTTATGTCTTTACATAATCACCCAAATGGTATGGACATGCCTTCTGTTTCAGATTTACTAACTTGGGCGCAGGATTTTGTAAATGCTGGAGTAAAAATTAATGGTATTATAACAAGTTCTGGCATTACAACAATAGATTTTTCAGATATGGATATTGATGGTATCCAAAAAGTTATTGAAAAATATAAAAATATTATTCAGCAAGATAAATTATTAAATAAATTTTTGGACACTAGTGATCCCGGAGCCTTGAAATGGAATGAAACTATAGAAAACAAAATTAAAGAAGACTCGAAGTTTAAGGCAGAATTTACTGAGATGGAACCTCAAATTAGAGCCGGTATTTCTGGGGCTCTACGTAATGCATTAAATCAAGCATTGCAAGAAGTTGGTGGTAAACCATTACTTTCATTTGAAGGTAAAGATATGATTCCAGATTTTGAAAAATATTTGGGAGCTATGTCTCAGGATATCGGAGTAGATCCTACTAAAATTCAAGAGGGCACTGCCGCTATTAAAGAGCAGACGGAAGCAGTAAATGAAAATAGCACTGCTCAGAATTCTAATGTGGAAAATCAAATACAGTCTTATGAACATCTCATAGAACTTTTAACTGAGTATCAAAATTTAGAAAAACAAAAAAAGAAAGTTGATCGTTCTCCTTATGATTTTTATATTGATACGCAATTTACCGAGGATAAATATTCTGATAGTGGTAAAGAAGCTATTATGAAAGATTTTCAAGATATATGGAGCAAAAAAAACAAGTTAAATCAAGAACGTATTAAAAGTCCCGCGTATCTTGATCAAAATATGAATGAAACTGCCAAGCGAGAAATTGCTGAATATGAAGAAGAATTGAAAAAACTTGCAGCGGCATATGTCAATCTTGGTGGTTCTGTTGATGATTTTAAGTCAAAAGAAAAACGAGCTTTTGCGCAAGAGAATGTTGATTTGTTTAATTCTCAAAAAGAACAATTTAGGGTTGCTAATGCGGAAGTAGATAAATATAATGAACAGTTTGAAAAACGTCAAGCACAAATTGCACGAATGTTAAAGGCTGACGGAACAGATATTGGGAATACGGCGGAACTTATTCAACATGTAGAAACTTTTGGTGATGTAGAAGAATCTGCAAAAAAGATGGCTCAGACGCTTGGTGTTGAAGTTCCACAATCGACCAATGCTGCTGGTGTTGCTGTTGAAAACTTAAAAGCCAAAGCGGAAGAGGCAAAAACAAAATTCTTTGAACTTACTAAATCTCTTGACTCTGATCTTTTTGCAGGACGCTATGACGAATTTAGCCTTGGTAAAAGCCAAGCAGAACTAGATAAGGCACAGCAAGAATTAAAAGAGCTTGCTGATGCTGGGCATATTGCCGCTGATGTCATGGAAGAAGTTGACGCTGCTTATAAGAAAACAAGTAGTGCAATTTCTGCTTCTTATGAAGGTATTCGTAATGAAAACATGTACAAAGAGGAATCTGGCAGTTATGACCAAGGTTATTTTGATGCAGAAAAACGATTTGAAAATGATAGAAATGATTACATAAAAGAGGCCAATGAACTTAGACATCAAGTTGAATCTCTTGAACAGCAATTAGCTCAAGCTCAAGTACAGTCAACGTCTGAAACTGGTGTTGATAATTCTGCCGAAATTTCAATGTATGAAACTTTAAAGGGTAAGATAACTGAAGTTATTGCAGAAATTAATACTAAAACTGAAGCTTTTAAGACCGAAGGAACAACTGTTGATAGTGTGGTCACACAGGAAATTTCAGCGCTTGATAAACTTCTTGCTAAGGTTAATGAGATTAAAGGTGCGGTTGATGCTAAAACTGGAGCTTTTAAAGAAGAAGGTAATGCAGTTTCTGATAGTGCTAAACAGGCGGTAAAAGTTAAAGCAAAAGAAGTTGCGCAAAAAAAAGAAAAGGATATTTTTGGTTCTGATAAAGAGAAAGCGGCGAAATCTATTTCTTCCTATTTCAATTCTTTAAATTTAGATTTTGTATCAGATAGTGCTATTGATAAATTATCTGAAATGGAGACTCGTTTAAAGAATATTACTAACAGCAATGATCTTGATAAATGGAAACAAGATTGGAAAGAAGTTACAAAATCTATTAGTCAGGCGGTAAAAGAAGAAGAGAATATTGCTCTTAGTACGCAAAAGCAAAAATTAAATGGTATTAAAAATTCTCTTAGTAAAAGTTTTAAGGCGACTGGTATTGATTCAAGTTCGGCTACAGGAGAGCAAAAAGACCTTGCTGATTCTGTTATAGATCTTACCGCCAGATTAGAAACATATGCGAAACAGAGAAAACAGTTATCTGCTGAGGAAATTGCCTCTTTGCAAAAGGAAGCTAATGCAATTAAAGAAAAAGCAGATGCTTATATTAAGGCTGCAGAAGCAGCAGAAAAAGCTTCTAAGGTGTATGGGGATAAAGAAGTTAATAAGGCGACGGATAAAAAGATTCAAATTTCAGGAGTTGCAAAAAGTGATGAATTTGCTGGCTCTGTCAATGTTTCTAATGCTCTTGTAGAGCTGAACACTGCTTATGATGCATTAATTGCGAAGCAGAAAGAATTTAAGGGGATAAATCCTACCGAAGAACAAAAAGAAGAATTTGCCAATTTAACAAATCAATATAATCAGGCATATGAAACTTTAAATAAACTTATTATTTCTTCTAGAAACTTAGAAAAACAAAAAATTTGGGGCAAATCTGTAAGTGAGCTTTCTGTTAAGCCTACTGAAGATTTAAAGGCTAGTTTAACAGAAGCTATTAATGCATCTGTTAAAGGAAAAGTCAAAATTGGTGAGTTTAATGCCGAGCTTAAACAGTTGAATTATAGTGTGAGCGATGGCAATGGTTCTTGGATTAATTTTAAGGCACAACTTGATAGTACTGGTACTAAGATAGTTGGGTTAAATTCAAAGCTAAAACAGACTGATGGGCTATTTAAAACGCTCTTTTCTGGATCTTTAAATAAATTTAAACAAGCACTAACTAGATTTACTGGATTTGATTTATTTTATAAAGGTGTTAATGAAATCCGTAAAGGAGTTCAATCTGTTAAAGAGATTGATTCTGCATTAACTGAGCTTAAGAAAGTTACCGATGAAACAGATGAGTCTTATGCACAGTTTCTACAAACCATGTCTAAAACAGGTGCAGAAATTGGAGCTACAGTATCTAACTTAATAAATATGGCTGCAAACTGGGCAAGACTAGGTTATTCTATGGAAGAAGCAGGAAATCTTGCTAAGAGTACTGCTGTTCTATTAAATGTATCTGAATTCACGGATGCAGAAGCAGCATCTGAAGCATTAATTAGTACTATTCAGGCATATGGATATGCAGCAGAAGATAGTATGCATGTTGTTGATGTTCTTAACGAAATAGGTAATAATTTCGCCATTTCAAGTGATGGTATTGCAACAGCATTGCAAGATTCAGCGAGTGCATTAATGTCTGCTGGCAACAATCTTGAACAATCGGTTGCTATGGTTGCCGCTGCAAATAAAGTTTTACAAGATCCTTCACAAGTAGGTGGTGCTCTTCGTACTATTTCACTTCGTATTCGTGGTACTTCTGTTGAAGTTTTAGAAGAAATGGGAGAAGAAACTGATGGTGTCGTAGAGAGTGTAAGTAAATTACAATCCAAAATTAAAGGATTAACTGGGGTCAATATCCTTAATGATGCTGGTGGATATAAAGATACATATACTATTATTAAAGAAATTGCAGAAGTATGGGATGATCTTACTGATATTAATAAGGCTGCTACTCTAGAACTTTTAGCTGGTAAAAATCGTTCAAATGCTATGGCAGCTATGCTTACAAACCTTGATGATTTAACTGCTGCTTATGAAGATGCTATGAATGCACAGGGTTCTGCGGAAGCAGAAAATGAGAAGTATCTTGATTCTATTCAAGGTAAGATTGACCAATTCAATAATGCATTGCAAACTATGTGGATGAATGGGATTAGTTCTGATTTCGTTAAAAGCATAGTTGATTTTGGCACTGAACTTATAAAAATTGTAGATACTTTAGGGCTTATTCCTTCTATTCTTGCGGCTATTGCGGTAATTGGTTTGTTTAAGGGGACAACTCCTATATTAAAACAGATAGGAACGGCTTTAAGCGAAATAATTATTGAATCTGTTAAAACTGGAAAGAGCATAGGCGAAATAGCGAAAGAAACTAAGATATTTGGAGAAATATCTGTAGGCTCATTTGCAAAAGTAAAAGAAGGATTGAAATCTATCGGAGCTTTCATAAAGGCTAATCCGTATGTGGCTGTGATTGCCGCAATTATTACTGTAGGGACAGCGGCTGTTTCAATATATAAACAAGTAAAACAAGCAGAAACAGAAGCTGCAGAGAGCGCTCTGCAACATGCGCAAACTATTCAGGAATCTAATAGCACCTTAGACGGTTATAAAGCAAAAATAGATACATTAAGAGACTCATTGGATAAAGGTAATCTTTCTGAAGAAGAAGCCTATAATGCTCGTAAAGAGTTAATTTCTATACAAGATGAACTTGTTTCAAAATATGACAATGAAGTAAAAGGTATTAATCTTGTTACTGGAGCTATTGATGATCAAATTGCTAAACTAGATGAATTAAAAGCAAAACAGGCCAGTGAATGGATAGCTGAAAATAGCCAGAAAACTGGTAAATTAGGTTTTGGTAAATCTGTTATTGATCAAGCAATAAATGTAAAAAATGAGAGACGAAATAAATATTTAACTCTAAATGACAATGATGAGATATTACCTATTTTTGAGAATACTTTTGGGGATAGAGGCATTGCTGAAATGCAGAGATTTATCTCGCAATTTGAAAAAGAGATAGAGAAGCTTGGGGGAAATGCTACTTATGATCTAATGACAGGTACATTTGGAGTAGGGTTTACTAATCAAACTAGAGAAGAATTAGCTACTAGTTATGATGAATTAACAAGTTGGTTATTAGAATATGCTAAAACCCATGGGGTTAGCTTAAACGATTTAATTGGTAAATTCTCTAAAGGCAAGGAGGATTTCCTTGGTTCAGATTATGAAACTCAAACAGCCAATTATGAAACTTATATGGAACAAGCTGCTCTTGCATCTTATACGAAACAATATAAAGCGATTTTAGATGCACAAAAAGATTTCAAAGAGGCATATTCTAAAGGGGATTTAACCGAAGCAGCAAATGCTAAAAAGCGACTGCAAGATACCGTACAGGCTGCTCAAGATGCGGTTAAAGGATCTGATATGGAGGGAACTTTAGATGTATGGTTTGGAGAACTTATTACAGATTCTATGCAAACTGCATTTGCAAATATTGATTTCGATGTCGCGTGGGATGAGGCTGGTAATAATCTTAAGACCTCTATTAAGCAAACTTTAAAAGATATTAATCTTAATAGTGATATAGACATACTTAATCTAGGTAACTTTATTGATGAAAATGGTAAACTAATAGAGGGTACAGAAGGATTTACTCAAGCGCAAGCAAATGCTTATAATACTCTCAAAACAAAAGCAGCCGAATACGGGATGTCTATTGATGAATTAATTGCTAAACTTGTTCAACTTGGGGTTGTTCAAGGTAATACTTTTGCGGCAACACCCATTGAATCTGCAGGAAAAGCTTATTCTTCATATGCTTCTACTCTTGAAAAGTTTACAAGTGCTGGAACTATTGCTAATGAGATTCTCTATGATAATATTGAATTAACTGAGGAGCAAGGGAAAGCCTTACAAGAACTTATTGGTTCTGAAGCAGAATATGCTGAGGCTGTTGATTCAAGTAATGGTTATATTGTTAAAAATGCTCGTCTCGCTAAAGATCTAATTGCAAAAAAGAGATTGGAAGCTGCACAAAATGCTAAAGTGGAAAAGACACAAGCTAGATTGCAATATTATGATTTGTATAAGCAAATTCATAAACTTTCTCAGGCTAATGGAGAACTTTCTGCTAAAAACAAAGATCAAATAAACATTTTATATAATGAAATGAAAACGGTTGCCCAAACCATTCAAAAATATGCAACGTTAGAGAGACAATTATTGGGTGTTGCAAATGCCTATACTGAGTTCGCAAATGCTAAAGAAATAGATGATGCAAATACATATGATTCTGAACTTTCTGAGATGGTTCAATATCTTGCTAATGCGTTTAATACCGGGGAATTGGGAACCGCACAGGCGCAAGCAGCTATTAATGGGCTTGTTCCTCAAGAGGTTATAGATAGAGCTGGTACTCTTGATGAAAGAATGCAGCACATCTATGATTATTTCACTGGTGGGCCGCTGTCTAAATACGTTACTGTAGAATTTGATGAAGAAGGTAGTATGACTTCTGCAGAAATTACTATGGATAACGTAAAACAGTTTATAGAAGATGGTATTGCAGGAATTGATGGGGTTCAAGCATTTACAGGTTCTTGGGAGAGTTTTGATTTAGCTCCAAATATTAAATCCTTATCAGATCTTGCAGAAGCATATAATCTGACCGAAGATGCTATATTTGCAATGTTGCAAACTGCGGAAAAGTATGATATATCTTGGCTTGGTGGAGATTTCACTACTTTGATGGATCAACTTATGGGTGACGATTTGGAGTATAATCTACAAAAAAATATGGGCATCATTTCCGAGTATGAACAAAAATTAGCTAATGGAAATGCAACTATGGATGATGTTCAAAGATATAAAGATTCTTCGGCAGCGTTAGCTGAGTACACTCAACAAGCTAGAGAGAACGCAAAGGCATATTCGGATGCTTCTGTACAATATAATAAAGCTAAAGAAGAAGCAGAAGCAGCAAATAAGGCTATTGCTGAAGCTGGAGAGGGAGTAGATACATCAGACCTTCAAAAGCAAGTTGATAAAGCGATAGAAAAAATGCAAGAGTATGGTCAAATCATGGCTGATAATGAAATGACAGAACTCATTGTTCAAGTTGCGATTGATGATATTGATGTTGATATCAAGAAAATTGAAGAACAATATAGCAATATTAAAGAGCAAGTCACTCAAGGCGATGATGGCAAGTGGATCGTAAATTCTGAATTTAAGGGAAAAATGTCACCAGAACTTAAAAATTATATTGCTTTACTTAATGAAAGACATACTCTTGAGGTTATGCAAGGAGAAGAGCTTCCTACCGTTTTAAATGTTCTTGAACAAATTAGAGATATTTTAAATACAAATCTTGAGCTTAAGGTTAATACTGATGATGCTACGACAAAAACATCAATATTCGCAGATTTATGGGAAGGAATTAAATCTAAAACGGTCACTTTAACCACTTTAACTTCTAATGTGGGAGAAGGCATAAAAAAGTTTATTGCTGGGAAAAAGGGAGAGGGCGAGTTTCAAGGTAGTGCTCATGCAACTGGAGATTGGGGATTAAAATCAAATGAGCATAATGCTCTTGTTGGTGAACTTGGGCAAGAAACTGTTGTTGATCCTCACACTGGTCGTTATTATACTGTCGGAGATAATGGAGCCGAGCTTGTTGATCTTCCTAAAGATGCTATTATATTCAATCATAAACAAACCGAAGAACTGTTCAAAAATGGGCATATAAATTCTCGTGGGAAAGCATACGCGGAAGGAAATGCACACGTTGATTTGGTAAAAAAATCTACATATGGAGTAAATACTTGGACTAAAAAAATTAATCAAGTATCACCCGATTGGGGCTCTTCATCTGCTGCGGCGGCTGCTAGTGCTGCTAAGGCGGCAGAAGATGCTGCTGAGGATGTTTCAGAAATTTTTGATTGGTTTGAAGTTTTACTTGAGGAAATAAATGAACAGCTTGATTTGATGAGTGCCAAACTTGAAAATGCAGTTGGTATTGAAGCTAAGAGTAGTATATTAGGGGAACTGCTTAGTGGAAATCATTATAAGCTTACTGAATTAAATGAAGGTTTAAAACTTTATACAGATTATGCTGCTAAAATGCTTAGTAAAGTACCAGACGAATACAAAGAAATGGCTAAAAATGGTGCGGTTGCTATTACTGATTTCCTTGGGGAAGCTAATCAAGAAACTGTTGAAGCGATTAATAATTATCGTGAGTGGGCACAAAAGGTTGCAGACCTTAATCAGCAATTAGAAGAAACTCGTACTACAATTTCCGATCTACGTGTTCAAACTCTTGATATGATTCGTACTGAATATGACAATGAAATTGGGCTGATAACTACTGCCAACGATCATATTCAGAGTACAATAGATTTACTTGAAGAAAAAGGACAACGTTCTTCTTCTAATTTCTATACAGAGATGATTACCAATAGTGAGAAACAGCTTGATAAGCTTAAAGAACAGCGTGAGGCTATGCAGAAAGAACTAGATGATGCTGTTGCAAGTGGTGATGTCAAGAAGTATTCTGAAGATTGGTATGATATGCTTAATGCCATTTATGACGTAGACAGTGCAATTATTGACTGTAAAACTGATATTGAGAAGTTTGATAATGCTATCTTAGAACTTCATTGGGAGAATTTTGAGAAAATCATTGATGCTCTTGATGCAGTTTCTGATGAGGCAGAGCAAATTCGTAGCATTATAGATGATTCAGAAATTACTGATGATGTTGGTAATTGGACAAAGAATGGCTTAACTGCTCTTGGTATGGCTGCTCAAGAAATGGAAAAGGCCAGATATCGTGCTGACCTTTATGGCAAAGAAATTGAGCAACTTAATAAAGATTTTTCTGCGGGTAAGTATAGTCAAGATGAGTATAATGAAAAGCTTAAAGAGCTTAAAGATGCCCAATGGGATTCTATTGAAGCATATGAATCTGCAAAAGATACGCTTGTTGATTTGAATAAAACTCGTGTAGAAGCTGTGAAAGATGGTCTTCAAAAGGAAATAGATGCATATGAGAAGCTTATAGATAAGCGTAAAGAAGACCTTAATGCACAGAAAGATGCTCATGATTGGGCAAACACATTAAAAGATCGTACTGATGAAATAGACAAAATTCAACGTCAAATTGATGCAATGGCAGGAGACACTTCTGCTGCTGCAAATGCTCAACGTAAAAAGCTTCAAGAAGAACTTGCAAATGCGCAAAAAGAACTGGATGAGACGTATTATGATAGAGATATTGAAATGCAACAAAAAGCATTGGATGATAGTCTTGAATCATATCGTCAGAACAAAGAAGATCGCATGCAAGAGTTGGAAGACTATCTTGAGAATGAAGATCAAGTTGTCTCAGATAGTTATGCATTAATTTTGGCAAATACAGATGCTATTGCTTCTAATCTACAAGAGATTGCCCAAAGATACGGCATTTCTATTTCAGAGAATGTTACTGCTCCTTGGGAGTCTGGTATGACTGCATTAGGGACTTATGGGGAAGAGCTTGATTATGCAACTAGTTCTTATGTGGATATGCTTGAGAAAGTTAGAAAGGAATTGATTGATCTTCAGATTGAAGCTGATAAAACTGCTGCTAAATTAGTAAAAGATATCAATACTTCGGCAAATCAGTCACAAAATGCAAATAAAACTCCTGCTCCTTCTCAATCTTCCACACCTGCTAAGTCTGCTCCATCTTTAACTACCGGATCGCAAGTTGTTGTTAAGCCAAGTGCTACTACATTTGCTCGTGATGGTGGAAATGGTACGAGAATGCAAAGTTGGGTTCCCGGAGGCACCTTTACTGTCTATCAGGTTTCTGGTGATCAAGTACTTATTGGACTTCCCGGTAAGGGTTATACTGGCTGGGTAAGGAAACAAGATATTGTTGGTTACGCAAAAGGTACAACTGGAGTTAAGAAAGACCAATTCGCGGTAATTGATGAGAATGGTTTGGAAGAACTTGTTATGCATGCTGATGGTGGTAAACTTTCTTATCTAACCAAAGGTACTGCCGTTGTTCCTAATGATTTAACAAATAATATTATGAAATGGGGAGAAATTGATCCTGTAGCAATATTAGACAGAAATAAACCTTCTATAGGTGCTCCTCATATCATTGAAAACCAGATGCAAATAGATATGAGTATTGCAGAAGTTGTTCACATAGAACATGCAGATCGTGACTCTATACCTGAGATACAAGATGCAGTGAAGAAACAATTAGATTCTTATATGAAGAACCTTAATTCAGGTATTAAAAAATATACAAGGTAAAGTTATAGAGGGGCTGAGTATTCAGCTCCTCTAATTATAAGGGAGGTGTACTAATGGCTGTATACCAAAAACATTTTAATTATCAAAATAAAAGTAACACAGATTTTGGTTTATGTGTCGTGACTTTTTCTCCTGATAATGGAGAGTCTGATAGTTATTTATCTATGGAATCAATATATACAGATAATTATAATGGTACGATGCGTTATGATTATGGTGCAAAATATGATGCTACGACGATGTTATATATTACAATGATTAAAGATAATTATAGCGATTTTTCACAAGCAGAATTACGACAGATATTGAATTGGTTAACTGGATTACGTAAAGTGTCATGGCTTGATTTATATAAAGATGATTCAGATGAAATTTCTTTTTCATTTCTTGGTCGTGTGACTGATGTTAAATTGCAAAAAATGGATTCTCGTGTTATTGGGTTAAAAGTTGAATTTACATCAGTTAGCCCTTGGGCATATTCAGGTATTAGACAGCATGATTTATCTTTAGATGGATCAGAGCTACTTTATCCCATACTTAATGCTTCGGATGAAGATTCAGTATATGTATATCCGAAAATTGTTTTTACAAATAAAAATGCAAATGGCTCTTTACAATTATTAAATACAACAACTGATGAAGTAACAACATTGAAAAACTTAGCAATGAATGAAATCGTAACAATGGATAGTAATAAAATAATTTATTCAGATAATGCCTCAAAAATATTTGGAGAAGATTTTAATTATCAATGGTTGCGTTTTATTCAAGGATATAACCACTTAAAAATTACTGGTACAGGGCATCTTGTTATTGAATATAGAGATATCTTTAAAGTTGCTGAAGCTTTTGATGATAATGATTCTATGAATAGTGTTCCGGTGAACCAAAATACATTATTACTAACTGAAATAGAATTATTAAATAGTCGTTGGGTACGAGAAATTAGTCCAGAAGAAGGAACTATATATACGCAAGTTCTTTCTTTAGAAAATACTACTGAAAATTCTAAAATTAATTTACAGCCGACTGACGAGCAGCTTCTAGCTTTACAAGAGAAAGATGTTGAACTTCAAATTGTAAATAATAATGGAATGATTATGGCATATGCATATGGAACTGCTCCGACTACTAATCTCAAAATGCAGGCAACAATTGAAGAAACTAATAAGGAATTAGTATATAGCTATGCTTCGGTTATATTATATGCTAATGCATGGTATGGGCAAGGGGATATTTATACCCAGCCAATTTATATAAAAGATTTAACTTCTAATTCTATAATTGATATCAATATAACAGATATGCAGGCTGCTTTATTAGAAGACTCGGAAACTATGTTGTTTATTCAAAATAATAATGGAAAGCCGATAGCATATGCTGTAGGGTATAAACCAAATATTGATTATGAAGTTGGACTGACTATTACAGAAACAACAGTTCAAAATTAATTAAACATGAAGAGTAGTTAGGAGGGGTCTAATTGAGACTACCTAAAAATATTTTATCAAATTCATATAGGCCCCCTGCGATATACTTGTGTCAAACAAACAAGGATCGTATTGGTGAGCTTAATGTAAATAATTTTAAAGGGAATTTTAAATGGCATACTTATAGTGAAATTTCATTTGATATAGATAGAAAATATTGTGATATTACTACTGGTGATACTATTGTTAATCCTTATTATGATAGAGTTCAAGGCTTACGGTTGGTCTTGATTGAAGGGTTTGGATATTTCCAATTACAAGATCCAGAAGTAGAAAGTGATGGAATTAAAGAGACAAAAAGCATTAATGCTAATTCTTTAGAATATGATTTGTCTAATAGATATCTTGAAAGTTTTATTATTAATAAAGGTGTTACTGGTAGTATTGATGGAGTGCAATTATATAATGCAAATGACCCTGAACATTCTTTATTGCATTTAGTTATTGCAGAAAAGGCTCCAGATTGGCATATTGGTCATGTAGATGCGGAGTTAGCTACTCAGAGACGTTTCTTTGAAGTGGATAGACAATCTGTTTATGACTTTTTAATGAATGATATGTCCGAAACATTTAAATGTATTGTTATATTTGATACTTATGATAATTCTATTAATGTTTATAAAGAAGAAACTGCTGGGAATGATACAGATGTAATTATTACATTCGATAATTTGGCAAGCAATATAAAAGTAAATTATTCAGCAGATGATATTAAAACTGTCTTAACTGTTAAAGGAGCGGACGATCTTAGTATTCGAGAAGTGAACTATGGTTTATCATATATTACAGATTTATCATATTATCATACTGTAGATTGGATGGGGCAAGATCTCTATGATGCATATGCCAAGTATTTACAGGTTGTATCTTCTCATGTTGATGAGTATCAAAAAGCTTTAGCAGATATTCGTAGATGTAATATAGAAATTTCTGAATTGAAAAATCGAGCAAAACAGGATTTGACTGAAGCTAAAATTAGTGATTTTCTCGATTTCTTAATTGATTTTTATAAAAACAATACTGTAAATGCTGAGAAGATGGCAGATTTAAATGTTGATTTTGCATATTTAGATCGTACTAGCTGGAATACTTTTAAAAATATTATGGAAAATAAATCTGCAACAAGTGAACAAAAAGAGCAAGCGATTGAAAATATACTTGATATTATTTGGGATGCGTATGGTGTTAATAGTTTGAAAATTTTAGAAGCGAGTTATAAAGGTGTGCAGGTTGTTCAAACAGAGCAAGGCATTTCAGAAGTTTCTAATAATGATTATTATCAATATCATGCTAATTATATGATGTTGATATCTGTTCAAAAAGATATTTCACAACGCGAAGCATCTATTGCACAAGTGCAACAAGAATTGACTACTGCTAATAATATTGTTATAGCAATAGCTAAACAGGTAGCTATACAAAATAATTTTACTTCTGAACAAATTGTTCGTCTTGCTCCATTTTTGAGAGAAGATGAATATACAGATGATAATTTTATTGTAACCGATATAGATACTGAAGAAGATCGAATAGAAACATTAGAGGCTTTATTAGAAGCTGGTAATGAAGAATTACATCAAATGAGTCAGCCTAAATTATCTTTTAGCACTTCCATAGCAAATATTTTTGCATTAGAAGAATTTGCATCTATAATTAATCAATTCCAACTTGGGAATATGATAAAAATTGAAATTCGTGAAGGTTATATAAAGAAGTCCAGACTTATGGAAGTCGAAATAGATTTTAATGATTTTAAGAATTTCCAAGTAACTTTTGGTGATTTGTTATCTATACGTGATGAGGCTGATATTCATGCAGATTTGTTAGCTCGTGCTATCAATGCAGGTAAAAGTGTTTCTAAGAATTCTTCAGCATGGCAAAAAGGTTCAGATGCTGCTAATGAAATTAATAATGCAATTAATCAAGGATTATTAGGTGCAGCTACAGAAATTAAATCTATTGATGGAACTCAGGCAGTCAGTATGGATAAATATGGTATTCATTTACGAAAAATGACTGATGGGAATATTGATCCTGAGCAAGGCTGGATAGTTTCAAATAAGTTTTTATATACCGATGATAATTGGAAAACAACTAAAAGTGTTTTTGGTAAATATACATATGATGGGCAAGAAAGATGGGGATTACTTTCTGATGCAGTTGTTGGTGGATTAATTCAAGGTGCAGAAATTGAAGGTGGTACAATTAAAATTGGTAAAAATCCAGAGACAGGAGATTATACTTTTATAGTTACTGCTGACGGTAGAGTGCAAATTAACGCATGGGGCGGAGAATTATCAGATAAACTTAATGAAGTTTCAGGAAAAGTTGATGCTTATTCTGTATCTATTGAATCAAGTAGTGTCCCTATGTTTGATGAAAATGTGCGAAGCACAATCTTAATATGTTATATACTCCAAAACAATCAGAAAATTACTGCGCCTAGTGGCACTACATATACATGGGTTCGTGCATCTAATGATGAGGCTAGTGATGCAGTATGGAATAATGATGTAGCACATAAAAATAATACTTCAAATGTTATTGTTATTGATGCGGATGACGTAGAAAATAGCGCTCGTTTTATATGTGAAGTATATATACCCTAAAGGAAGGTGATATAATGCCGGTGCTTAAATCAAATCCGATTACAATTATAGATAGTTTAGATAATATTAATTTAGAGTTATTCGTATCAAGTAATTTACCCTTGGCACAAGTACTTGATTCTACGGGTTCTATTTCTCCCTCTTGGGCGAAAACTCCATTGGTATTAACACCTTCTGTTTATGTTAGGAACCAATTAGTTAAGAATCCTGTAATTTCGTGGCAAAGACGTTCTGGTGGAGGCACTTATACAAGCCAATTAGTATCTGGTGAATCCGTAGTAAATGGAGCATTAACGGTTAATAAAGATTTATTAGCTACTGATGCTAATAAAATTATTACTTATAAATGTACTGTACAGTATGGGACTATATCCCATTCTATAGAAACTTCATTCTCGTTAAATGTCCTTGGTGCTGATGGTAAAGATGGATCAAGTGTTTCAATCTTAGGAACTGCTTATATAGCAGAGTCTATTGAAGAATGTGTTGTAGGTACAAATTATAAAATTTATTCTGATGCCAATTTAACAACTCAAATTGTAAATCCTGCTATAGGTGATGCTTATCTTGTGCAGGGGCATTTGTTTGTTTATGCTGGAGCGGAAGATAATCAATTTAGTTGTGTAGGCAATATTAAAGGGGTAGGCATTACACATATTACTGGCCCAGTATCTAATGGGCTTGTCGATACTTATACTATTCATTATTCTGATGGGACAACTAGTGCGTATCAAATAAAAAATGGTGCAAGTGCTGCTTTGGTAGACATCACTCCTTCTGCTTTGTATTTTAAATCTACTACTGGTAAAAACGGAACATTTACCCCAGAGTATATTTATCTATATCCTAGATTCCAGTCTGTCACTTATAGCAATTGGCAGTATTCTGTGAATGGTGGAGTTACATGGGCATCTGCTTCTGGGGCTAATGGTTTAACTATTGATACTTATAATTCTATTGCAAATAGTTTAAGGATTAGTAGAGATTCTACGTTGTATACAGATTCAATAACTTCTATTTCATTCAGATGTAATACTACGAATTCTGCAATTTATGATATTGTGTCTATTGCAAAAATTTATGATGTTGTAGATTTGCAAATCGGTGGTAGAAATTTAATCCCAAAAACAGATGAAACCACGGAAATAGTTAGTCCTTCTACAACTAGAAGAGAATATTGTCGTACCGATTATGATTTAACTCCAATATTTGATAAATATGGGCTTATAGAATATACATTAAGTTTTGATTTATATTCTGAATTAGCTGGGCCTATGCAAATATATCTACAAAATGGTAGCGGGGCTGAATATGCTTTTTCTAAATCAATTCAAGCTACAGAAGAATGGCAAAGATATTCGTTTACTTTTATTCCCACACATAGTATGCCATCTCTTGAGCAAAGCTATTTAGCATTTTATGGAGTATATGATTCAGGAAGAATTCCACATATAAAAAGAGTTAAGCTTGAAATTGGTAATAAAGCTACGGACTGGACTCCAGCACCAGAAGATGTTTCTGCTGCTATTGAGCAAGAATCTGGTATTGTTGCTATGCTCTCTAACGAATCACAGTTCTTTGTCGCAAACGCAAGTGGTGTTCCTACCGCAACTTCTATTGCCCTTGATGTTATTGGTTATAAAGGTGCTGTTCAGCAAAATACGACGGTTGGAACAATAACTGGATTACCTAGTGCTGGTATGACAGCGACAATATCTAATAACAATACACAGAATACAAAAATAACGGTTGCTGTTACCACAGCTCTCACGTCTTCTATAGCAGATTATGGTGTGCTCACAATTCCTATTACTATTGCTGGGAAGACTATTAATAAAAAATTTAATTGGGCTAAATCAAAAGCTGGTGCAACAGGTGCATCTAGTGTTTCATTTGAAATCTATTCTAATACTGGTCTTGTTTTTCATGATGAAGAGAGTATTACTCTGCAAACACAAAAATTATATGGTGCCACTAATATTACTATAGGTGGAACTACTACCCTTCAGTGGAGCAAGATGGTTAATGGCGTTTGGACAAATACTTGGAAATATGATAGCGGAGATAGTAGTAATGTCCCTGCAACTGGAGAAACTTTAGTTGTAAAACATAGTGAAATTAATGGTTCTCAGCTTTATCGTTGTACTCTTACATATGGGGGAAAAGCATATACCGATATTGTTACTATTACAGATAAGACAGATACTTACCAGTCGAATATAATTGCACTTGGTGGAAATGTTTTAACTGGTGGAGAAGCTGGCAGGATTGCTTATGCCTCATTGTTCCAAGGGGCAAATGAAGAAGATAAGCTTTTATGTCCAATATACTCATCTGGTACAACTCCAGTTGCAAATAAAACATATTATGTCCTTGAAGATGGCGTAATTACTACTAAGAAATATACGGGCGGTATATGGGTTGCTGATAATACTGTCAAGCAAGAATATTTATATACATGGTTTATTCTTGATAAGTATACTGGTGAGCAACAAGAAATTGGTTCTGGAAAAGTTATATATATTACAAATGATGTTATATCTCGTTCTGGCATAGTGCAATGTGTTATTGGAAACGTGTCTGTATGTGCAGAAAATTTTACAGACGCAAATGATCCAATTATTGGTTCTGAAGAACCAAAGCTTGCTTCTAAAGGTCAACTATGGTTGAACACTGATGATGGTTTATTATATGCTTATGATAATGGATGG
Source organism: uncultured Prevotella sp. (assembly GCA_900554835.1). Classification (GTDB taxonomy): domain Bacteria; phylum Bacteroidota; class Bacteroidia; order Bacteroidales; family Bacteroidaceae; genus Prevotella. The sequence continues at coordinate 141,661 of USJD01000001.1, forward strand.
TATCCAGTAAACTCTGGGCAAAATAGAACATATACATCTGCACCAATTGTACGTAAAGATTGCTGCTATTATAAAATGGGAGATCTTTGGATTGTTGGAGAGAATGATTCGGCATATACAGATGCAAAAGTTGGAACATTATTAATTGCAACAAATGATTTGCAAGATGCAGACAATTGGACTGTTGCGGAATGGAAAAATAGACTTGCCGTTGATTGGAGTAATAAGCTCTATTATGATGAAGCTCTTAATACACTTACAGATTATCAGAAACGACTTAGTGCTTATATGAGTTTTGAGGTCGATGGTCTTAAGATTGGTGCAAATAATACAGAGTTTTATACTAAAGTTACTCCTTATGATCTTGGGTTTTATCAAGGTTCAGAAAAAGTTGCTTATGTAAGTAATAAGAAGATGTATAATACTTCTCTTGAAGTTTCAAATGATGTTCAAATTGCAAAGCATAAGAGTGATGAACAACCAAATCCTCAGAAACCTTATTTTATGATTGGCAACTTTAGATTTATTATTGAGGAAAATGGTAGTATGAGCATTGCAAGGTCTCTTACCATATCTCCTCAGCCAAGAGTCAAAGGTTATAATGTTTCTGGAAAAGTTATTACAATTTATTTTACTCCGTGGTCTAGTAATGTTTCTTATGGATATAAATCTAATCACGATAGTACAGCTATCGGGAATATTCAATTATTAAATGATGAAGGAACTGCATTAGGAAAGACTACGGCAACTGGTGCTGGTTATATAAGAATAACTGCATCGGCTAATTTGCCAAAGAATGTACTCATAGTTTTGCCATATCATGTGGTGTATAATATTGGACAAGCTAATTCTGATTATGATTTAACTGATGTTGGTAACGATGCAATTACTTTGGCAATTACCACTGATGTATAGGAGGTGCAATAAATGGCAACAAGTGGTTCTTTTACTACTATGTCTTATGAAGGAAGAAGTTTAACTTTTTCTTGGAATAGGACTAGTACAAATATAGCAAATAATACATCCACTATTGCATGGTCAGTATATGGTAGTGGATCTTATACTTATGGATATGTTACTTGTGGTGATATTGATATTGTTGTTAATGGTACTACTGTATATAATAGTGCTCAAAGTGATCGTGTAGACGTTTGGTCTGGCACAGTTGTTGCAAGTGGTACTACAACAATTTCGCATAATGCAGATGGTTCTAAATCTTTTTCTGCAAGTGTTAATGCCGCAATTTATAATTATGCTCAAAACTGTAGCGGAAGTGGTAGTTGGGCTCTTGATACCATACCTAGAGCTTCGAATATTGATAAAGTCGCAAATACAAGTGGAACAACAGTGTCTTCATTAAATACAGGCAATGATGTTCGTGTTTATTTCACGCCTAAATCTACTGCATTCAAATATCGTGTTACTGTTTCTATGAATGGTAACTCTGTTCAAAATAACGCTTCTGGAGTATCTGTATCTTCAACTTCTCAGCAATATTATCAAGTTAATATACCTCATTCATGGCTTAGTAATAAAGAATCAGATACTTTAACGTGTAAACTTGAAACTATTAATGGAACTTCTGTTATAGGAACAGATAATTGGGCAATTTCTATGGTTGTGCCTGCATCTATTACACCTAGTATTGGGGCTGTTGCTAGTGCCCCTGTTAATAGCAATGCAACTATTAATGGGTGGAATATTTATGTTGCGAATTATTCAAAGGCAAGGATTACGTGCTCTGCATCTGGAAATAGTGGTTCTACTATAAGCAGATTTCAAATTTCTGGAGATGCTACGGCGACTGTGAATGGGGCTTCTTTGTCTTATGATATCAATTTGACCAGTAGTGGTTCTAAGACTTTTACTGTAAAAGCCATAGATTCTAGAGGTCGTTCTACTGGCAATGCATCTGTAACAATTAATGTTGTTTCTTATTCTACTCCTACAATACAATCATTCAATGTTGTGCGTTGTGATGCCAATGGTAATATTAATGCAGAGGGTACTAGTGCAAAACTATCTTTTGTTGGTTATTATACTGCAATTGGTAGTAATACAGCAACTGTTAATTTTGCATATAAATTAGCATCTGCTTCGACGTTTTCTTCACTTACTAATTCTGCTACTGGTTCTGGAGGCTCTGTTAACGGGAATATTATATCGAGTACGTTTGCAATAGCAAATGACTATGATCTTAAAATTATTTTAAAAGATTCTCTTGGGAATACTGTAGAGAGAACTGTTAGGCTTGCTAGTGTAACTCGTACTTTAAACGTCGCAAAATATGGTAATGGTGTTGCCGTTGGTAAGATGTCTACCGTTTCTACAAATGGAGCTGCTGGTAAGTTCGAATGTGGTTGGGATGCTAGTTTTGATAAAAGCGTTAGTATTGATGGTATCCTAAATGCTAATAAAAATATTTATATGGGTGGCTCAAAAGGGCAAACTTCTGGTTTGTCTATTGTTTTTTCTAACCCAGATTCTTCTGAAAATCCGCATAATTCATATATTTATGGTGGTAATCCTGCTGCTCAAACAGCGATAGGTTGTTGGGACAACAAAAATGGTAGAAATATATGGAGTTATAATGATTCTTCTAATACGTTTGCTATTGGTTCATCTGATGCGACCATATCAATTAAAGGAGCGGCGCTTTCAGATTTTGTTGTCCAGCAAGGAGCATCGGGAGCATGGACAATACGTAAATGGAATAGCGGCATAGCGGAATGCTGGAGACAAATTACCGGAACCATTACAAATTCTGGGACATGGAATAATTTTAGAATTTTTTCTGGTGGCGCAGATTTCCCATCTGGATTTTTTATTGCAAACCCTAATGTTCAATATTGTTGTTATATAGGTGCTGGATATGCAATTAATTGTAGAGGTGCATTATCGACAACAACCAGATTTAATTGGGCTGCACTTGGAACTGATAGTGATGCTAATGTTGGATATACAGTTGATTGTTATGCAATAGGTAGATGGAAGTAAAATTAAGGGGGTAACGTTTTATACGTACCCCCTATTTTTTTGCGTTTTGCTCTTTTAAATGATTCCTAATTACATTTAATATCCAATTATTAACTGATCTATTCTCTGCATGTGCCGCCATTTCTATTTGAAATTTTTCTTCTTCTGGCAAACGAAATGTTATAGTTTTGGTTCCTTCTTTCATAACCATGCTATCAACTCCTCTTTGATATTGTAACAAAAAAAATAAAAAAGTGCAACCACCCTATTGACAAAAGGTGATAGCACCGTATATAATAAAAACAAGGAAAAATTGATAAGGTGAAAGCACCTGTAAGAAGTCAAAAGAAGGGGAGTGACGAAAAATGAAAAGTAAGGAAAAGATAAGTAGATTACAAATTTTAATTTTATCATTGCTTAAAAATATGAATGCTTCGTCAAGAAGCACAGGAGTTAGTATATATGAAGTGCAGGATTACTGCGATTTAAATAAATCATATATCACTCTATTTAAGAATGTTAAAAAGTACATTGAAGCTGGTTATATCGCCGAGGGTCTTCAAGACGGTAAATGTAATACTTATTATATAACAAATAACGGTTTAGAATTATTAGAGGAGGTAAAATAATATGAAAGAACAAATAGGAATTTTAGGTGTAGGACAATGTGGGGGTAATGTGGCTTCCCTATTCGAGCAAAAGAATTATGAGTGTGTTTATATCAATACTAGTATGGAGGATTTAAATAGTCTTAAAAATGCAAAATATAAGATCCACGTTAAAGGAGGAGAAGGTGCTAGTAAAAATAGAAAAGCTGTATTGCAACTTGCAGCAGAATCAATTGAAAATATTATAGAAAAAATTAATGAATTATTGCCACAAAAATATTTAATAGTATGTTTCTCTGCTGGTGGAGGTACAGGTAGTGGGCTATCCCCTTTCCTATGCTCTTATTTGGCTCAGACAGGACGAATAGTTGTTCCAGTAGTAGTTTTACCTGACCATGAGAAAGAAAGCGTTAAAACGTGCGAGAACGCCTATAATTGCTGTAAGGATTTGAGCACGGCACAAGGACTTGGTTCAATGTTCCTTTTAGATAATGAAAAAGATGACAAGTTTGCAATTAATGCTCAATTTGTTAGAGAATTTGATGCAATGGTTAATATGACAACAATTAGCTCTTACGGTAATATTGATATTTCTGAAATAAAAACAATGTTATCAACATCAGGCATTGCCATTATTTCAAAACTATCAAAAGCTAAGAGTATTTCGTCCCAAATATTGCATAGTTTTCGAGACAATATATATGTTAACATTGAGAATAAAACTCCTACTTATATGGGTATTTCTACTTGTAATAAGAGCCTTGATGTTTCTGATATTACAAAAGAGTTTCAAACTTCTTTATATGATACATTCTATGGAGTCTCAGAAAATCGTACAGTAACGGTTCTATGTGGAATGAGCTGGCCTATGGAAAGGTTAGAGATGTATAAAGATCGCGTAGATGCATTGAATTTGCCAAAAGTCTCAAATAATTTATTTGAAAGTTTAGCGCCGAAAGTATCTGCTAATGCTCCTCAAGAAAAAGTTATGGATTCAAGAAGTTTGTTAATGAATTTCCTAAATAATTAAGGTGGTCGATTTCGACCACTTTTTCTGTACCAACATATTGTACTGAGGTATGATATATTGTATAATATTATTAAGGAGGTGTTCAAATGAACATTGATTATTCAAGACTTTCTAGAGATGAAGATAAAGCAAATTATATTTCTATAGAGAATCAAAAGAAAATTATTCAAAGATATACCGAAGAAAATGGAATTGTTATTGATAAATCATTTGAAGATGATGGTTATAGTGGATATACAATGGACAGACCAGCATTTAATGAAATTAAATATTTAATAGATAGCAATATGGTTGATACTCTTATAGCTAAAGATTTATCACGTATTGGGAGACATAATGCAAATGTACTTTTATTCTTAGAACGTGCAAAGGCTCATAATGTAAGAATAATTCTTATAGATGACAATTATGATAGTGCTAAAGATTCTGATGATATGATAGGGATTAAAACTTGGTTTAATGAAAGATATGTTGTAGATGGAAGCCGTAAAGTAAGAAGAGCCCTTGGGGTCATGCAAGAAACTGCTTCTTTGGTTGGGCAAGTCCCATATGGATATGTAAAAGATGATTTTATTAAAAATGCATATCATGTAGATCCAGACGCAGCGATATATGTACAAAAAATATTTGAATTGTATGCAAATGGAGCGGGTTATTTAAAAGTTGCAAAAATAATGACTGAAATGGGCGCTCCTACTCCAAATGTTATGTATGCTCGTCGCCAGCAAGAAAAGGGTTTGTCATCTAAAAGACCTATTAGCAAAACATGGACTGTTGATATGATAAGAAGAATGGTTACTAATGATTTTTATATTGGAACACTTAGGACTAAAAAGGGAGAAACAAAAGGAATTAACGGAAAGAAAAAAAGAAAAGAGAAAGAAGAACATTGTGTTTTTGAAAATGCTCACCCGCCTATAATTACAAAAGAACTTTTTAATTTAGTACAGGAATTAAATGAAAAAAGAAGTAAAGGGAATGGATATAAAGGAATAAGAAAATATGAAAATCCATATGCCGGGTTACTTGTTTGTGGGGATTGTGGAAGAGGTTTAACAGTAAATAATTATAATAAAGATGGAATCACTGCTTATGCTTGTAGAAACTATAGAGAGAATGGGAAGGATTTCTGTAGTGCTCATAGCATTAAAATGCAAGAAT
>USJD01000002.1 GCA_900554835.1 uncultured Prevotella sp.
AGATTTAGGTTTTTAGTTATTAGGTTTTAAGGTAGATTGTTTAACAGATAGCTAAGGAGATCGTGAGATTACCTTTGGTTAAGAATTTTTTTTAAAGTTAAACATATTGTATGCCGCAGCTCGAGGTGAGTTGCGGCATATTTTATTTTTCCCATTCTCATTCTTTCCCTCTCACCCTTTTCATCTCTTTCTTTCCCGACAATCTTTCTTTTATTTTTGAAAAAGTAGCTTTTTCTTTTTGTCCTTCAAGTAATTTGCATTATCTTTGCATTATCTTAATCTGCATTTGCAGCAAAACCCTTTGCAATAGGCGTAATAATAAAAGATAATAGGCATGAGAGTACTCATAGTAAATACAAGCGAGAAAACGGGAGGTGCTGCAGTTGCAGCCAACCGTTTGATGGAAGCCCTTAACAATAATGGTGTTAAGGCTAAGATGTTGGTGCGTGATAAGGCAACAGAGAATATCACGATAGCCAGTTTGCCGCATTCTCCTTTGCTGCAATGGCATTTTCTGTGGGAACGCTGGCGTGCTTTCTGGCATCTTCACTTCTCTTCCGTCCATCTTTGGGAAATAGATTTGGCTTGTGCCGGCTCTGATATTACCAAGTTGCGTGAGTTTAAGGAGGCTGACGTCATTCATCTGTCCTGGATCAATCAGGGTATGCTTTCACTGAAAAGTATTCGCAAAATTATTAAAAGTGGCAAACCTATTGTCTGGACTATGCACGATATCTGGCCTGCTACGGGCATCTGTCATTATGCAAGAGGCTGCAATCGCTATGCTTCTGCGTGTGGCAACTGTCCGCTCCTGCCTCATAAGGGCAGCAAGCATGACATTTCCAACAAGGTGTTCAGGCGCAAGAAGGAACTTTATCAGCATAGTAATATCTACTTCGTCACTTGCAGCAAGTGGCTGGAGCGGCAGGCTAAGAAGAGTGCCCTCTTTACAGGACTTCATCTCACCAATATTCCCAATCCGATAGATACGCGGGTCTTTTATCCTCATGACAAGGCTGAGGCTCGTCTGCGTGCCGGACTCCCGGATGATAAGAAGATCATCCTCTTCGTTTCACAGAAAGTAACTGACGAGCGTAAAGGCATGAGTTTCTTCGTAGAAGCCATAGACAAGTTGGTAGCCCAGCATCCTGAAATGAAGGAAAATACGGTAGTGGCTATCTTGGGCGGTCATTCGGAAGATGTGGCAGAGAAACTGTCCTTGCCTGCATTTCCTCTGGGCTATGTGAGTGATGAAAGGGCCATCGTCCAGATCTACAGTTCGGCTGATGCATTTGTGCTCCCTTCCTTGGAGGATAATCTTCCGAATACGATTATGGAGGCGATGGCTTGTGGAGTGCCAAGTGTAGGATTCAAGGTGGGCGGCATTCCTGAGATGATTGACCATCAGAAAAATGGTTATGTGGCCAACTATCGGGATGCAGACGACCTGGCACAGGGCATGTTCTGGGTGCTGGAAGAGGCTGATGCGGAGGTGCTCAAGAGTAACTGTCTGCAGAAAGTGGCCCACAACTATTCGCAGCATGCCGTGGCAATGAATTATATTGAGGTGTATAATCAGGCAATGGCTTACAAGAATTACAGTTTGTAGGCAATGGCCGTTGATAAAAGTAGAAACGTTATGATCAAATTTTCGATAATTACCTGTACTTACAATGCTGAGTCTGTATTGCAGCGCACGTTGGATTCGGTGATGAAGCAGACTTGCTGCAATGTAGAACACCTGATCATAGATGGTAAGTCGAAGGATAAAACCTTGGCAATGGTCAAGGCTTACAAACATAAGAATGATGTGGGTGAAAGTGCCCATGAAATCCGGGTTTTCTCAGAACCGGACAAGGGACTTTACGATGCCATGAATAAGGGCATAGACCGTGCTACTGGCGACTATCTCGTGTTTCTGAATGCAGGAGATGTTTTTCCTTCCGCCGATACGTTGGAATACGTGGAAGGTTGTGTAGGCGAGGGGGAAGTCCTGCCGGGCGTCCTTTATGGAGATACGGACATCGTGAATATGGACGGTCGCTTTCTGCGTCATCGCCGTCTTTCTCCACCCAAGAAGTTGACTTGGCGTTCTTTCATTTGGGGAATGTTAGTCTGCCATCAGTCTTTTTATGCCCGCACGGATATTGCCAAGAGTGAGCACTATGATTTGGATTACCGCTTTTCTGCCGATGTTGATTGGTGCATCCGCATGATGAAAGCATCCAAAGCCCATAAGTTGCCTTTGCGCAATGTAGGGGCAGTCATCACCAATTATCTGGATGGTGGAATGTCGGTGCAGAACCATAAGGATTCCCTGAAAGAACGCTTTCAGGTGATGAAACACCATTATGGTCTGCTGCCTACCTTGTTGGCTCATGCCTGGTTTCTCATCAGAGGCGTATTCAAGAAATAGCCCCTGATGATAGTTCTCCGAGGATATTTCGCAGTTCATCGACGATGGTAGCGAGATATTCTCGGATTTTTTCTGTCTCTACCTCGTTGATATGTTCAGGAGCCAAAGCCTGCACCAGTTCCAGGCTCTCCATCTGTATCATGGAAGCGATAGGCAGCAACTTATGAGCAGCTTTTCCGATGTCTTCGCAAGGTAGAGTTTCTTGAGAAAGTGCATCCTGCATTTTTCTAAAATGTCCTTCCAGTTCCTGCTTTACGCTGCTGATGATTTCAGCAGCAGCGTCTTCGTCATCTTCAGCGAAAGCCAACAGTGGCTTGAAACGGTCAGGGAAAGTAGATTTTTCTTTTTCTACTATTTGCTCCTTTTGAGAATCAATTCTTTCTACTCCCAAGATTTCTTCCAGTTTCTCCATAGAGAAAGGCTTGAAGAGACAATCGTCAAAACCTGCTTCATGCAATTTCGATTTGATACTTGTATCATGCGCAGTCATGGCAATCACCAGCATCTGACTGTGATTGATGTGCTTAATCATCTCCATACCATTCATTTCTGGCATTTCGATGTCCATCATCATCACCGCAGGTCGCTCATTGTGAAGTGCCGTAAGGGCTTCCGTCACATGATGGCAAGTGATTACCTTCCACGTATCACCTACCAGACGGCGCAACATCTCTTGCAGCAGTTGCAGCTGCAGAGCATCGTCGTCCAGAATGAGAATCTTGTGGTTGGCGAAATTCCGCTTCGTTTTCTGTGTGTCTTTTCCTTTAGATAATCTTGTTTCTCCTTCAATTCCTCCTATTTCTTCTGTTCCACCTATTCCATTATCTTCTGTTCCTCTTTCAGTTTCTTCTTCTGCGTCAGCCTGTTGCTGCAATAGGATAGGGAAGGAAACGGTGAAGGTAGAACCTTTGCCCACCGCAGATTCGAGCTGAATCTTTCCGCCGAGCAAGGCTACCAGTTCGCGGGTGATAGACAGGCCCAGTCCTGTGCCCTCAATGCCCTGTGCACCTTTGAGTCTGGTGAATGCCTGGAAAACCTTCTGTTTTTCCTCCGAGGTCATTCCCTTTCCCGTATCTTTTACCTGTAGAGTGAGTTCATAAGTATGCTCGTCGATGATGATGTTGTATTCATTTCTCGCCTGTCGGATAGAAGCCATGATATGTACGCTTCCCTGGTCTGTATATTTGATGGCATTGCTCACCAGGTTGTCCAGCACCTGTCGGATGCGGAAGTCATCACCTCTGAATATTTTTTCCCAGATATTGTCCTTATCTGCATTCTGGAACTCGCAGGAGATTGCTAACCCCTTCTTTTCTGCCTGTAGTCTGAGCCCTTCCACACTTAGTTTCACCAACTGTTCTGGCGAGAAATTGACAGGGTTCAGTTGCATGAGCCCGTTTTCCAACTGATGATAATCGAGAAGGGAAGCCACCAGTTGGGAAAGATGACTGGCTGAGTTTTTGATATTGCTAAGACATGAAGTTCCCTTAGGATCGCTCACATACTCCTTCATCAGATCGATAAACCCGGAGATGGAGGCAGCAGGTGCCTTGATGTCGTGGGTGATGGTAAGGAGGAGTCTTTCCCTCTGTCGCATGATGCGCTGGATTTCCTCGTTGGCATTCTCCAGGTTTTCCCTATAGACACGCTCCTTCTTGGTGTCCTGGTAGATGTACCAGAGCAGGATGATGGCAGCAATGATGGCGATGATGGCAAGGAAGGCAATCTGCCATATCAACTGCTGGCGTGCTTCCATCGCCTTGTTGATGGCATGTTGCATGGATGTGCGCTCTCTCTGGTGCGCCTCATTCAACTTCTTGGCAGAACGCAGGGCAAGTTGCGCATTGACAAGCTGCAGATCCTCTATCTCCTTGTTCACGGCTTCGCTATGATGAGTAGAGACCTTCTTCTCTTTTTTCTCAATGTCTTCTAGGATGTTGGCCACATTCTCTGCCACATTGATAGGCGTGGCTACAGAATCCACCACCGCCAGATTCGTATCTCTCTTTACGCTGATGGTTTCAGCATGTTCTTTCTTGAAAGCGTCGGCAAGGCGTCGGAAGAATCCTCTTCGGGTTTTCAGCACTTCTACCGTAGTGTGTTTAGCCTCGTGAGTCTGCGGGGCTTTCTTTTCTACCACAATGGAGTCCTTGCCCTTGCTGAGACTGTCCACCTTGGCGTGCAGATAGCCTTTGCTTGACTTACCTGCCAATGCCTCCGAGAGTTGCTTGAGATTATTCTGTTCTTCCTTGAGCAGTCGAGTCATCGTACTATCAGCCACATCCTGCTTCTGAATATATTCGCGGGAAGCCTGGTTGATGTCGTAGATAGACTTGGTATTGCTATATACGAGCACCATTGCCATGATGAGGACAATGGCAGTAGCTGTATAGCCGATAGCAACTTTTAAAGGGACATTATTTTTTTGCATGATAAAAAATCTTTTCTTAGATGCAAAGTTAGCTTAAAAAATCTGATTTACCATCTAAAAGTGAAGGAAAAACAAGAAAATTGAGAAATAGAGGCCACATCGATACCCCCAAATACAAAAAAACAGGAGAACAAAGCCATGATAGCCTTTTATCTCCTGCCCGATTGAAAGCGACGTGTAATTATTTACTGTTTTTTGAAGGTGATGTTATTCTGCAGTAGCTGCTGAGTCTGTAGATTCAGCTGGTGTAGCTGCTGTAGAATCCTGAGCAGTATTCTCTGCTGGAGTAACTTCATTCTCAGCTGGAGTTGCAGTTGTGTCGGCTGGAGCGACTGTGTCAACTGGAGCTGCGCATGATACACTTGCCATCTTGTTAGAGGCGAACACGTTGCTAACTGATACCATTACCAATGCTGCGATAGCTGCAAATACTAATTTCTTCATAATTGTTATGTTTTTAATTTGTGAATATATTATTTTATTTATTTCTCTTTTGTGAAGCGCCTTATGTACTTTCCGTCCCCTTTTTTGTGGAATTTTCCTTTCTCTTTGTGGAATTTCCTGTTTTTTTGAGGAACATTCAGTTCGTTTGCGTCTTCGCTTAAATATATCACAATAGCCGTGCCAAAAATATGAAGAAAATTGTAAGTGATTGATAAATAGCGTGTTATCCGTTCTTGTGCCAAAAATAAGATGTGTGGAAGTGTGGGGAAAGTGTGGAAAAAGTGTGGAATATTTCCCCAAAAAGATGTGGAATAGCTAAAACCCGAAATGATTTTGACCTAAAATGACCATGACCAAATGACCGGGGACCCTTATTTGGGTCGTCTATTAAGACCAAGGTGAGTCGTCTATTAAGACCAACATGGGTCATCTATTAAGACCAAGGTGGGTCGTCTATTAAGACCAACTATTTTCCTTTAGAGGGAACAAGCTTTTTTCGAAGAGATGAAAAAGCGGTCATTTGGTCATGGTCATTTTAGGTCAAAAACATTTCCAGAAGTCACTATCTACGTTTACAACAGAATTTCTGCCAAAGACTGCCCTTACTCCTCCTTTATAATTGTATGCCTCCCCTCTGCTTCAGCACTTTCAGGAAGAGATGCTCCAATGAAGTCTTGTCTGCATCCTGGGTGCTGACGGCTACGTATCCTACGGATTTAAACCCATTGTTGATGGCATTGTCGAGATTATAGAGTCCTAATTCTTCCTTGATGAATCTCCTGAGCTTCTGTTCGTCACATTCATAAGGATAGTGGCAAGCTTCAAGATAACCTAAATCCTTCTTGGTGCATGTCACGATGAGATCTATGTCCTGGGTCTTACGACCTACTTGCAGGATAATGTCCTTCAGCGTGGAGAGCGTCGCCTCCATATCGTAGTTCTCTGATGGGTTGCTGTGCTTCTTATGCCAATCTTCGAATGCAGGAGAAGGGGAGCACTTCTGAATGTCTATCATGCTTGGGTCGATGACAAACAGGATGGTGCCCACATTGGTGTAGAATTCCAATGCAGAGGTTGTCTTTGCCATGTTCACATTAAATTTCTCACCAGCCACATCATAGAAGAACAACTGGTAAGGCATAGGACGGAACTTGAGTTTCAGACGAATCTGTATCGCTTTGTAACGGTTTTTCACTGCCGTCTGGATGCCTTCACCCTGATGGATGCGTTGCGCCATCATCTCCCATTTCTGGTTGCCATCCACATCAACCTGCTGGAAGGCTTTGCCGAATCTCTGGCTCAACAGTTCCAAACCGCGATAGAGCAGGTAGGACTTGCCTGATGAGCGTTCGCCCACAATGCCGATGTGGAGATCGGTGCCGCAGGACTTGTCGTGAGAGAGATTGGTGAACTGCTGACAATGCTGGCATTTTCTTGTCAGTTTTGCCTTTCCGTTTACCAGCATGGTGGGTACTCTCACATGAGTATGGTGGTTTGTCTGATGGAATATGCCATAGACGCCCGGCTTCAATTCTATCGGATAAACCTTTCCTTCTACGATATACGAGAAGTCTTTCTTATTGCCGCAGACCGGACATGGGCGGTGGACATTATAGGCCTTGATGGCTGCAAACTCGATGAGGCGCAGGACATAACTGAACAGGATAAGCACGAGGGCTATCAGCAGGAAACTGGCTATTGGGGTGGCGATGATGAGCAGGATGAGGCGTCCGTATGTATGGAAGATGGAGAGGGTCCAGTCCAGTGCATTCACATTATCCATGAAGTCGCTGCCGGTTTGGATGAACTGTTCGCCCCAGTCTTTTAATGTGTCGCTGAACAGGACGATGATGCCGCCGACGATGATGCCGCCTATTCCGTAATATCTGCGGAATAGTAGGAGGATGATGCCCACAATTAGGACTATCCAGCCGATGATGATGAGACACCAGAGCATGAGGTTGAGTATCCAGAAAACAAACCAGGTGATGCCGCCAAAGAGTAGGAGAATGATGATGGAGGACAGGAAGGCACCGATGATGGAGGTGAAGATGGTAGCCATCTTCACGTAAGGTTCGGTATTATACATCCACATCTTTTTCATTCCATTGTATTCCACTTTCCCTCCGAAATTCTGGAACAGTCCCCAGTGCTTCTGGGCATAGGAAATATAGAGCACCAGGAAGAAGATGGTGCAGAGGATGATGGTTGCCATCAGACCTGTGCTGGGCGGCGTAGGCTCTGAGGAGTAGGCATGGCGGATGATGCTGCTATTGGTAATGGCAGATTCTGCCTGCAGCTTGGACTGCTGGAGTTCTTCCTCGCTGTAGTATTTGTAACGTATCCTTGCTTCCTCCGTGATTTTCCCATCTCGGCGGGAGACATACTGGATGCAGTTGTCGTAGGAGTCATATTTCGTGGAGATATGAACCTGATAGTCTGGTTTCCCCTTGGGTGTGAAATATTCGATGAGGACTGGATGGTCCTTTTCATCATAATTATACAGGCAGTAAGAACCGTCATTGACCATGGTTTCCACTGCCTTGACCAGTCCCCGGCTATTATAAGAATAGGTGTAGGTGGTGCCGGCACCCGTCCGGATGTCATTCACCTTCTTGATCAGGGTTTCTCCCTTGATCTTGTATCGGTTGGTAATGCCGTTTTTCTTCTTTTTGTCACTATATAGCCATTCCTTGACCAAGGTACCCTTCTTGTATTCTGCCCGATAGTCGGTAATCCCGGTGCCATTCATATCCTGGATGTTGTTGTAAGGATCATAGGTATAATGAATGACGATGGAATCTCCCTTCACAAGGGTCTTGCTCTTCAGGAGGACTCCTTCCGTGGAATAGTCGTTCTGGATGGAGGAGTCTAACTTTCCGTTTTTATAATAGGAATATACGGCAGATTTTACAGGACCGTTGAGTCTTGCAAATTCTTTGGCATAAGGATTTCCCTTGATGAAGGAGGGTGCTTTCTCCGACTCGCATGCGGCAAGGAGGAGTGCCATGAGGGTGATCAGATATATTTTGATATATTTCAAGTTCTCTATCTTTAGGGGTTGAACAGTTTCCTGTTATTAATTGGACAGTTTTCTGTTATTGTTTGAATAGTTTCTTTTTGAGCGTTTTCCAAAAACCGCCATGCTTTCTGAGGTCTTTCTTGTTCTCGGAATTCTCGTTCTCAGATTCCTTGCTTTCGGATTCTTCGTTCTCGTCTTCCTCGTCTCTGACATCTATGATTACTGGCAATCCTGTTTCTGGATCAATCGTCAGTTCCCAATCTTTATCCTCAAAATTCTGAGGGTTTCCGATGAGGCTGCAGATAATCTCGAGGTGTTTGCGGAATTGTGGATAATCATCGTTTTCTGCTGCTTTCCTGATTTGCAGGAAGCATTTATTCTCCGTATCTACATTTCTGAAACTCTCATCGTCCAGATTGGCATAGACGTAGTTGTCAATATAAACTTCTTCCTGATTGTGCTCGTTGAGGAAAATCATCTGATAACCATGGGGCATTCCGTATCCCTGCAGATAATTGGTCTGGAAGTATTTACCATGTGTCAACTCGTCTGGAAGTATGGAGAAATCTCTGAGGATGGACGGAATCTTGGCTTCTCTTGCCTGGAAGACGATTTTCTGCAGACTGGCATCTTGCAGTGTCCTTTCGTTGAGTTTAGCCTGGAGAAGGGCGATAGCAACCAGTGCAGTCTGTTTGTTGATATGGATGTTTTCTCTTGCATGAAAGCCTTCCTCATCCCCATGCTGCTTTTCTTCAACGGTGATTTCCCTCGGTTTCAGATAAGCGGGTTCACCAGTGAGCAATGCCTGGAGTTCCGGATTGTCGGGTGTGCAGGTGTTGTCAACGGGTAAGAATTTTTCCTGTTCGAGGAGTTGGGAAATAAGCTGCATATCTGGTTCCTCATCAAAAACGAGAATGTCTGCGATGTAATTGGTTCCAGCTCTCTGGGCTGAGTTGTGCTGGCAGAAATAACCATAGTCTATACCAATATAAGTGGTACAGGCAACGATGTATTTGGTTTCTCCGTTGTCTGTTGGGTAAACAAGATATTTCAGAGTGCGTGGATATTGACGGGTGATGGAGGCGTCTTGGGTGATGGCTTCCAGGGTCAACTGGTTGGCTATTCCCACTTCGTAGGCGAAATTCTCCTGTTCGCAAATGCTGCGGGCAAGTTCCTGATTCATCCCCTCTGTCAGGGTTCTGATGCCAAAGCCTGCCTGTCCTGTCAGCAGGGATTGCTGGCTGGAGCATTCTATGAATTCTTGAAACTGAATAGTTTTCATCTTATTTCTTCTTTAGAAGTGGGTATTTAAATTGGTCTAAAATCCATACCAGCGGATCCAGCACCCGGTAAGGCTGGATGTCTGAGATGTGATTGTCTGTTTCCGGGGATTTGCCCAAGGCAGAGAAACCGAAGAATTTCAGGTTCTTATAATGGTTCTCAGCATTGTTGACGAATCCGTCCTCGTGCCAGGAACAGAGTGCACTCTTCAGTCCATCACTTACGGTTTCGATGTCGCCCATCTGAATACCTCCGCCTTCCAGATAAGGACTGTTCTGGTCTATCGACATGCCAGGAATGGAGGTGTCTGCCAATTCTTCACTATGCTGCAGAATGGTGTCTATCTTGCTGAATGCAAAAGCCATCGGCTTCTTGAAATGAGCTTCTTTCTTCTTCTTGTCTCCATTGGCGAAATGGTCTATGATGTTGTTGAGAATGACATCATATTTCAGTTCGATTTCTCCCTTCATGTTCAGCTTCTCGTGAATATAAGGGATGGAGAAGGTATCGAGGAGGAAGATGACAGCATCGCTCTCGTCGAGGAACTTCACATTCTTGCTGATGTTCTTCGGCTCGTTGAAATTCTCGCCTGCCGTATCGTAGAACACGAGGTAGAGGGGATTCTTCACGCCCTTCTGGGTGATGGTGTAGATGAGCGGAATTTTGGACTTCTGGTCGGCTATCTTGGTCTGTGCCGGGAGAATGCCCCGTTTGAACAGGATGTCGTAGAAATCTGTCTGGTATCTTACCTGTGTGCAGTCTTTGCGCTCATCGGCTACGGTGGAGGCTAATACGCCTAAGTTGCCGAGCTTGCTGCCATACTTACGCAGCTGGTCGATGAGCACGGTGATATAGTTGGTCTTGCCGCTGCTTCGTGCTCCGATGATGGAAATAATATAACCTTTGTTCTTTACCATTTCCTTGGGAATCACATTGTGGCAATGCGGACAGATTACCGTATAGGTGGTGTGCCCACAGCGAGGACAGTTGGCTGAGTCGGGCATGGAATCCAACTTCTTGGCAACCCAACCGAGCTGATTTTCTACGAATGGCAGCATCTTGCGGTCTTGTCCCCAGAAATGGGAAAGCTTGAGGTCCATCAGTTTCTCGCAGTCATCGTTGGTGCAACGGAACATGACTTCGCTTCTGTTGAATTCTTCAAAGCAATATGGACAAACTATTTTTGGCATAATGATTCTATTTGTTCTGATGATTCTATGATTTCAAATGATTTTATTTGAGTTTTTGAGTTTCTGGTACTATTTTGAGTGGAATACTCCGGTCGGCAGCGATGATTCTGAAAAAGAGTGGCTGCCCTTTCTGCAAGCGTCGGTAGGTGAGCGGGAATTTCTTTTTTGCTCCTGCCTCCAAGTCCTCATGATGGATGGTGAGATGTGACTTGAAATTGGTGAGGTCGAGCGGAATGGTTCCTTCTCCTATCAGCACATACAGGTCGCAAGGCGGTTCGCTTTCAGCCTGGAGCGTCAGGGTGTATTCGTCCTTGTGCATGAAAAATCTTGCCTCGCTCTTGGCACTGATGAAGTTTACCTTGATGGCAGAGAGATTGGCCTTGAGCAGGGTTTCTTCACTTTCCACCCATGTGCCGTCGCGTTTCTGATACAAAGCTGCGACGCTGGCAGAGAGACTGCGTGATTTTCCCGGAACGGGAATTTCGAATTCCGGTTCCTGTCCGTCATTCACGATGTCTTTCCACTTTTCGTTTCCGTCTTCCACTTTCCATTTGATTCTGACAGTGTGAACATCATTCCAAATCCAAACGACTTTAATATGGTTGACGTCTGTAGAGTCTATTCGGATGCCCTTAGGCGCCTCCATGGAAAGGATGCTTTTCTGTTCGCCAGCTACGCCGATATTGTCAACAATCGTTACTGGGATGAAAAAGCGCTCACCACAGTAGTCTTTCTTTACCTGATACTTATTGTCTAATGCTGCCAACATGGTGTAATCAAGCGAACTGATGTCTTGGATGATATCGTTCTTCTGCAGTGGGAAAGGACGGTTGGACTGATAAATCTTTACTACCCCTTCTGCTGGATTGTCCCAGGTGATGATGGCATTTTCCTCTGTCTCCTGAATGCAGAGATGAGTGGGTACAGGCATTTGCTTGCAGAGTGTGGCAATCTCCATCCTGCTTTCCTCTGCCCGCTGCTCGTATCCATTCTCGTCCTTGAAGACCAAGGTGAAACTATACTGGTAGTTGTGGCTTGGTGCCAATTCTGTGTCGCGGAAGTGGGAGTCGGTGATGCTGCTTATCAACTTTCCGTTTCTTCTGATTTCTATCGCACAGACTCCCTTGGGGAAGGTAATGTCGAAGAAGATGGAAGTGTCGCGCGGCGTTACCTTGATGTTTTGGAGCGGCAGTCCGTCTATGCCCACACTGTCTGCATGAGAGAAGTTGATGCCCTGCAAATCATTCATCACGGAGGAAAGAATGGTTGTGAGCCACTCTTCGTTAATATCCTTGATGTCTGATGTGAATCCATTGAGGATGTCGTGGAAGTAGCTGTTATTGACCAACTTACCTGTCATCAGCATGATGGTGTTTGCCCTGTCCAGATGAATCTGCTGGGCAAAAAGACTGAGTTGTGACAATAGGGTGTTGCTTCCGTGGTCCAGTAAATGGTCTATATTTGCATCCCGTCTTCTTACGAAGAAATCATGTCTTTCTCCCTCTAAGGTGATGCAACCTTCCAATTCTGATTTCCCGGAATCTAAAAAATGTTTCGCAGTCTCTCTGATGATTTCTGCGGCTTCCTCCTTGTTCAGATAGCTGGATTCAGAGACGAGTTTTTTCCAGATGACTTCTGACAAGACATCTATTCTCGGGTCTTTTCCTGCACCGGCAATCGTAGTGGAAGCGAGTATTTTCCCATGAACTGTTTCTGCATATTCTACGACTAAATCGTCTGTATCTGCAGAGAGAATCAGTGCGTATGAATGTCCCTTGACGTGGTGGCAGATATAGGTTTCCAAAGAATAATCCTGCAGTTGGGTAAAGCCCCGTTGTCTGATTTCTTCTTTAATTCTTTCTTTATCTTCCGAAGGGAATGAGGGGGTGAAAATGAGACCGAGATGAATGTCTGTTTTGTTTTCTTTGAGTTCATCTACGGCAAAAAGTTCCTCCACCGTATTCAAAGTTTCAACTTCCAATACGGTGTAAGAGCCATTGTCTTCTAATCTTCCCCCATAAAGTCTGATACTTTCCTGGGAAATGGATATGATATATGATTTATTCATTTCTACTCATTCTTCTTTGTTCTGTTTCTCGAGTTCTGTCATGAACTGTGTCTCTTAGTCTTGTCCCATATTGCCCAACAGGAAGTCCTCATAAAATTTGAGTCCTTCTAATATTAATATAGGTGACACGAAGTCGAACTCCTCTGCCCGTTTGGCATGCAGGAATTCCGGACGTTCCTTGATGAAACTGAGCAGTCCCATGTTCTGAAGCGCATCCTGTACTTGGTTCGGGTTCAGGCGCAAGCCGAAATATTGCTGGGTAGCCTGCAAGAACAGTCCGAGGAAATCCTGGAATCGAGGACCTGCGGATGAACTGCCATAGAACTTGTCTCCTAAGCACGACATCATGTCTGCCGTAATACTGTTGTCGGCATCCAATGAAAGTACTTGCCCGAGTTTGTTCTCGATGGTGAATCCTTCTTCTCCGATGACTTCTATCGGTTGGCAATCCTTAGGGCGCATCAGCGTGGTTGACTCCATCGCCAATCCCTTGGAAACTTCAAACTTGACGTCGTTGGAAATGCTCTTAGGGAAGGCAATATCTAAGGCAGAGATGAACGAGGCTGCATCTTGCTGACCCAAGCCTTTGACAAACATGGCCTGATAGAATTGCGTAGCCAGATCGGTATTGGTGGCAATGCCCAACCATTCCATGATTCTTGCGCCTTTGCCGGCAAAAGTGATGAGCACCTTCGGTTTCTTATCGCCTGTCCATCTGCACTCGGTAGAGTTTCTCACCTGTTTGATGAGCTTGCGGGTCAGGAGTCCGGCATAGTAGGTAATCAGCCCTGTGACATAAATATCTGCGCAGAGCAGTTCGCTGCAGTCTGAGCTGATCTTCTTGTAGAAGAATGGGAGCTGAGCGGCATTCAGTCTGTCCACCATCTGTTCGAAATAGTAGCTTGCCGTATCAGGACTGTATCTGTTGGCTCCCAAGTTGAGACCTTGTATTCTCAATCCGAATTCCTCGCAGGTGCTGAGCAGAACCCGCTTGAAGTTTGGACAATAGCGAGTTGCTTCACCCACCAGCTGAGCAGCGAAGTGGATGGAGTTCTGCTTGATCATGGTCAGGCGCGAGCCTTCTGGTGTATTCAGTTGGCACAGGGCTGAAATGTCACTTGTACTTCCGCCAATGTCGAAACAGACGGTGAGCACATCTCTGTCATCTGCCTTTACATTGAGATAATTGGCAACGGCACAGGCCTCTGTCATACTCTGAAAATCATTCTCATCTACCATCTTGATGGGGTCGAAGGAGAATGTTTTTGTATCATCGTCTTTTTCCAGAACGATTTCGTGCTTCTTGCTGGTTTCTGACAGAATGTTCTGCTCGTTTTCCAGGAAAGCATTGTTGGAGAAGTCTTGCTGTGGAACTGAAGCTCCTCCCAGGAAGCTGTTTCCTCCGAGTCCCTCGATATTTCCCAAGCCGTTCAAGCCTCCTAATGGGTTTCCGGCATTTCCCAAGTTCTGGTTTGTGCCATCTGTCGCCTGATAGGCAGAATTGTTTGTCTGCAGATTATATCCGAAGGTGGAAACCTTCAGCTGGTATTGCGGATCCGTGATGACTGGCTTATGCTGGCAGACATCATTCAGAGGATTGACGGTTGGCAAAGAGCTCCAGATGGTGTTGTAGTTGCGCAACAGGCTTTCGCTCATGGATGATGGGTACGACCATTTCAGTTTCTTCGGGAACAGGTCTTTTACGAACAGTTCGGCATAGACCTGAAGCAGTAGGGAGCGCAGGAATGCTTTCTTATAGGCAATGTTGCGTTCGTCATCATCCCATTTCATATTATAGCTCTGCTCTATCAATCCGCATTCTGCCGTCTGCAATTTGATGATTCGAGGCGTAGGGGCTATCGGAGCCAATGGCAGGTTGAGACTGAAGCAAGGGAATCCGCCCTTCACTTCTTTCTCAAACTTAGAAATGTCCTGGCTTTCATTCGTATCTTTTGCCACGCGTCTGGAGTCGTGGAGCGTTAATGTACTCTTGATGGCATTGGACAACAAAGGGTTAGACTGGAAGAAGAACAGATGGTTCTCATTGGCAGCCTTGTCGTCATTGTCTTCGCCAGCCCGCAACAGAGAGATTCTTCTGTTGGTGAACTGGATCCCTTTGGCCTGTTGGTCAAGCGGGTCGAGATAGGCAATGGATGTATTGGTGCTTCCGAAGTCAACACCCAATGTTGTGCCGCGGAGGGAATTGTCCTGAATGCCCATTTTATCTTGTGCAATATACGGAATTTCCGTAGTGGTCGTATATCTGATGAGCAGATAGCCCGATTCTTCGCCACCTGGCACTTGCAGTCTGATGCCCTTGAAAGGACGGTTGAACTCATAGATTTCGTATTTGTAGGGATTGTCGGCAGTGGCACTGTCGGCTACAATATGCAGGGATGATTCCGTCTGCTCCCATTCTTCGCCCACGAAAGGTGTAGCCTGGAAAGGATAATCTTTCAGATTGATGTTGTGTGGCAATTCTGAATAGAGGAAATATCGGTGCCATTTCGGGGAGATGAAATTCGGCCAGACAATGAGGTCTTTGCCGTCGATTTCTCCTCCGCATGTATAGGTGGCTTTCATTTCCTTGGTCTTACCGTCGTTGAGTTCCAGGTGCAGGGTTACTTCCAGATTGTTCTTCTCTGCATCTGGATCAAAGACTGCAGTCAACCTGGATGGGATATTTGCTCTGGCACTGGTGGATTCTACCAGTGCTCCGATGTTTTTTCCGAATGCCTTGATGCCTAATTCGCTGAGTGGAAGTGCAAAATATGCTTTTTCTTCCGGTTCATTCTTCTTGTTGGCTACCAATACGTGAACAGGGAATTTGCTTGGCTCGTGCTTGAAAGGACCTTTGAAAATCAGTCTGGCTACTTTGGCAGTATCCGGCAACAGTAATTCCTTCGGATTACAAAGTACACTATTCTCCTGGGATGATGCATATAATACACCATCCAAGGCATAGAGCTCGTCCTTGTAGTTGAAGGCACGGTCGAATGGGCGGTGGAAGATATTGATAGGTGGAACACTGGCGGTTTCCAACTTGAAATTCTTCTTCTCGGCATAGTCCTGTATTTCCTTTCTCCATGCGATGAGGTTGTTGAGGAGGTTGTCATACTTGGGTGTTAAACTGCCATCAAGATGAGCGTAGTATGCAGCCAAACCATTAATGCCCGTCTTCCCGTCGTTGTTGATTCCTTCTATCAGATAATCTACATAGGCATAGAGCTGTAATGTCTGTGTGTTTTCCAAATCACAAGTTTCCAACGGATCCTTGAACTTTCCGGTCTTGAAATCCACCCATGGGCGGTTTTCTGTTTCCTTGATTTTATATGAACAGGCCGTGAAGAGCAGGCTTTCTGGTGAAGTAGCGCCAACCACCTGTCCATCATACTTGATTATTTCGATGAAAGGAATGCCCCGATGCAGTTCGTCAGTATCCTCCTCTCTCAAGCACCATAGCGGTTTGCGATGGAAGAGCATGTTGCCGAAGGTTCCTTTAGGCTCGTAGAGATTGGCCGTGGAAAGGATGTCCTTGCCGTCAGAATAGGATAATTCCACAACCTCGGTCTTGATTCTGCTATAGTCGAGGGCTATGCAGGCAAGGAAACCGCGCCATTCTGAGGAAAGCATCTTGTAGAAAGCATTCATGTTGAGATCAATGTTTTCTTTCGTTCTTCCGTATGATTGTAATGCCGACTTGAAGAGGTTGGCGCGTGCGTATGCGGTAGGAATGCCTGATACTTGGGCACTGATGTCTGAGTCCTGATCTATGGCAGGGGTGATGATGTCGGCAGTGAACTGTTCGATCATTCCCGAGAGATCTTGCCAGCTTCCTACGGTGCTGGTAGGTATGGAGGCTGTCTTAACCTTGATGACTAATGGTGTACTCATAAACGATTATTTTGTCTCGTTGAAGTTCTGGTTGATGGTGATGGCATTGTGGATGTGGGCAAGGAATTTCTCCTTGGTGGTCTGTACATTCTGCTCGGTCGTAGGCTTCGTCTTTTCTTCGCCTATGTTCTTGATGAGCACATCCACGCTGTTGTCTTTCTTGCTGAAGATGCCTGACAGTTTGCTCCAGTTGTGCTTCTCGTCCTCAAACAGGTGTCCACAACTGATATTCTTCATCTCTTTCTGCTGCTCTCTGAAGGCTTCATCTACGAAAATGAATCTGCCCGGAACGGACTCCTTGATCTGATAAATCCACCCCTTCTGCATATTGCCTTCTATGCCAAAATGATAGCCGAAGTAGTCTCTGAAATACTCGTCCAGATTCTTGGCCTGATTATTGGTGATGCTGTCGTAGTCGTGGATGTTCTGCTGGGCAAATCGGTTGAGAAGTCCCTTCGTTCCTGAGCCTTCTGCATCTGTCCAGGCTGCATCATATTGGGAGAGGATGATGTGGGCAAGTGAGAAGAGCGAACCGAGTTTGCTCTCGAAGAGATTTCCATTGTTGATGAAATCTGTACCATGCAGATAGACTTGTCCATCTTTCTCCTCAAAGGATCGGTAGAGGTATTTGGCCGACTCATTGTTGAGTTCTTCTGCTGGCAAGTGGAAGAAATCGTATGCGGCACAGGCGCACATCAGTTCTACTACATGACATGCGTTCTTTTGTGCTCTTCCACCCGTAATGGTTTTGCCCTGATTGCCCACGTAGAGCGGAGGGAAAGGCCAACCGATATGATAGAAGCGCTTGTAGGTGCTTCTGACGGTAGGGTCTGCCTGATAGAACTGCAGGGCAGCCTGACAGTTGAGTGCAAAATTATTGGAGTCGGCGATTACCTTGTCTTCATCCTTCTGCAGACTGTCTGGAGCCGTGAAGGTGAAGTAATCGGTCAGTAGGGTAGAACCGAATTTTACCATGTTAGCGTCCAGAGTCTTGGTGCCATCAGAAAGTATATTGATAGCATCTCTCAGTGCTACGGGAATGACTGGTATGGATGAGGCTCCTGTGCCTCCGAAGATAGAACCGAAAACGAAAACACGGGCTGAACTTTGTTCTGACAGGAGTGAATCGAGAAAATTTCTGAGATCTTTTTCAGCATTGGATGCACTCTCGCCATTTCTGGAAATGTTGCGTGCGGCTTCGATGATGCCATGATACATGAGCAGAGAACCGAGGTGAGTCTGGGCACGATAACCGTGAGACAACTCGAAACTCTGTACGGAATCATCATCAAAGAAGAGGTCTGTCAAATCGGTGTTTTCTTCTTTGTGGAGTCCGCTGTTCACCCCAGAAAGAATCTTATAGGTCTTTCTGTTACCTTCTCCATATACGGTATAAAAGCGATATAGATTTATCTTTGCCGAGAAGAAGGTCTTGGCATTCGGATTGCCTCCGTTGACTTGGTTGGCATCATCCGACTTGATTTTGTTGTACAGATCGATGAGTGCTTCTACCCGGTCCTTGTTTCCATTGCTCTGGTCTGTATCCAAGGTGAGGATATCTATGGTCTTGTTGTCAAACATACCCATGGCACAGAGATGTACGAAAGATTCCAAGCATCTCATGCCAGTTCCGCCAATGGCTATTATAAATATTTTATTCATAGGGCTTCATTGTTTTGTTGATAGGGGCTTTATTTCTTGTTTCCTTCAGCGTTTCTCTTAGAACCAACTGGATAGTTTTCCGTGTGGAAAACTTTTGCTGAGGATAAAGCCGCATACGATGTAAGCTATGCAAAAGAGTCCTGAAGATATGGCCATGGCAGCAAGATAAGCATCTCTTCTGGAAGGAATTCTGATGTCGGTATAGGCTCCGAAATAACAGATAGTCATGATGGTTATCGGACAGAGAATGGCTAAAATCCAGAACCAGATTCTTCTCTTTCTTTTATCTTGAGGATTAATTCCGGCCTCATAGCGGATTCCGTTGGCAATGGCGATGGCCAATATGATGCTGACCACGAAGGTAATTGCGCCTATCATGTAGGCAGAAGCAACTGTTGCGTTCATTATTCTTGAGTTTTTGAATTTTCTAATCTTTATTTTTATGATGATTTTAAATCTAAAATCTTATGAAGACTCTAAATCTTTTATTTTAGTCAATCATGTCTTTGATAAAATCAATCATATCTTGGTAAAACTATAATGCTTTGGCAAAATAGGTGTAGATAACCGTTCCCACAGGGTTCAACTCTTGCAGGGTATTCCGGATGGCATCTCGGAGATTATTATTGGCTCCCCATGAGAAAAGTTGGTCCAAACGGGCAGAAAGGTTGGGCTGACTTTCTGCTATGGTTACGTCAATGCGGAGAAGGTCTCCTTGCTCGCCCCCAATGATGTTTCCTTTAAATTGAGGTGAGAAGATGATGCCTATCTCTGCCTTCTTGCCATTACTTTGAGCCATGCTTTGGGCAAATAAGTCTTGGTCCAGTATCAGCAAGTCTTTGATTTCCGCAGGTTTTGACTGGTTCTTTTTGTAGTCAAACTCTGCGAGCATCTTTCCATTCTCATCATAATAGGAGGCTGATTTCTCTTTGTCGGCAAGAACCTTCTGATATAAGGCGTATTGCTGGAAATCTTCTTCTACATCGGTCACTTTTACTGCAAGTTTCTTGATGATGTAAGAATCCTGATTGCTGAAGTCGAAGAAAAGGTTTCGGAATAATGCCGTATATCTTGGATTAAATCCAGCCTGCTTGGCTTCTTCTGAGTTCTTCTGCGCATCTTCCCAGCTCACGCCTAACGGATAATATTCCAAGCGGGCTCCCTGACCGTAATTGGTGTAGGCTGTCTCACTTCCGTCCTCCATGACACCTGTCACGAGGTCTTCGCCTGTTTCTGCATCATGATAGTTGCCGCCTTGCGAAGCGGAAGGGTAGGATGTGGAGACAGAATAAGCATCTGTGGAGAGATGAAATTCCTGATAACTGGTAATGCCCACTGCGGATTCTTTGATCTTGTTGAGGAACTGGTGGCTCTTGTTATCAAACACGATGAAATACAAGTGATAAGGAATATTTCTTTCGCCGATGAAATCGAAGACAAAGAAAGTGATGTCGTTACCTTCTTTCAGCCAATTGGTGAAATAACGGGTAGCGAAACTCTGATGCTGGACTTGTCTGTCGGGAGTAAATTCCTCGAAATCTGTAACTAATAAACTGCTCTTGCCATCTCTGACAATCTTGTCGAGTGTCTTTTCGATAGGAGCCATTTGCTGGACATACGAACCGGTGTCCATGATTTTGTTGTATAGCTTAGTCTGTTTCAGATTCAAAGGAGTTATCTTGTCGTCTGCAAGCGAGAATACCTGGCAAGAATCATTACTGGTAAGTTTCTGAACAGTAGCATTCAGAAAACTGGCAGCGTCTTTGTTCTTGTATGCGAGTACTACACCATCAGAGAGGTCAAAGTAAGCAGAAGTTTGATTGCCGGCATTCTTTAAAGTGATGTCCTTGTCAAAATACTGCTTTACCTGTTGTGGCATGCTGGTTTCATCAGAGCTTCCACAAGATGTGAAACTTGAACTTGCCAAAAGCATCATGGCTGCAAATAACAAGTTTTTTATGTTGAATATATTCATCATAATAAGGTATGTTTATGTCTTTTGTGCAAAAATAGCCAAAAAAAATAGACATGCCAAATTATTCCTCGCAAACTTGGTTTGCGAGGCTTTGTTTTTTGTTTCTTTAACGCATAAGATAGGTTACAACCCGTATTTCTTGAGTTTGTTATAGAGAGTTTTCCTGTCTATAGCAAGCAGTTGCGCAGCTTTGCTCTTATTGCCTCCTGCTGCTTTGATGGCCGCTTCTATACGTTGCAGTTCTGTCTGTTCATCATGCAAGGTGATAGGGGCTTGTGGCTGAATATGGCTCATGCATTGTTCGAGCTCATTCACGCTGATATAGTCGCCCTTGGCAAGCAGGGTGGCGCGTTTCATCACGTTGTTGAGTTCTCGCAGGTTACCAGGCCAGTTGTAGGATGCAATTCTTTCCTTGGCTTTCCCGTCCAGTCCCAAGATCTGGCGTCCCAACTCTTTGTTGGCCTTTTTAATAAAGAGGTCTGCAAAGAGGAAGAGGTCTGTTCCGCGGTCTTTCAGCTCAGGCATATAGATTGTAAACTCATTGACACGATGATACAGGTCTTCTCGGAAATTGCCTTCAGCCACTCGTTGGGCAAGATTCTCATTGGTTGCACATACGAGTCGGATGTCGATATCTATTTCCTTGGTGCTTCCCAAAGGACGGATCTTCCGTTCCTGAAGAGCACGGAGCAACTGTACCTGCACCTCGTAGTTCAGGTTTCCCATTTCATCCAGGAAGAGTGTACCGCCATTAGCCATTTCAAAAGCGCCCTTCTTGTCTTGATCAGCACCGGTAAAGGCTCCCTTTGTGTATCCGAAGAATTCTGATGCAGCTACGTCTTTCGGAATGGCTCCACAGTCGAGTGCAAAGAATGGCTTTCCTGCCCGTTGACTCAGATCGTGGATGCGGTGAGCCACATATTCCTTACCTGTTCCGCTGGCTCCGAGGATGAGAACCGACATAGGAGTAGGCGCAACAAGTGAAACGAAGTCGTACAGTTTCTTGGAGGCTTCGCTTTCTCCTTCCAGATATTTCGGAACATCCTGATTATTAGAGGCCTCTGAGGAAACCCCAGCCGAAGAACGGTTAGTCTGGCTTTTTGTTTTTTGTGAAACAGAAGAAGCACTTTCATCTTCAGCAGATGAAGAATTTTTGTGTCTGATTGCTCGTTCTTCGCTCTTACCATCATTTTGTGCTTGTTTACCAGCTTTCAATGCCTCCTGAATCTTCTCTAACAAGATGTCTGGATGGAAAGGTTTGGCAACATAATCAGTCGCGCCCGATTTCATGGCGAGAACTGCATTCTGAACTTCTGCATAGCTGGTCATGACGATGAAAGGAATGGTGTAATCGTGTTTTTTGAGCCATTGCAGAAGAGTGAGCCCATCATGATCAGGGAGTCTGAGGTCGGACAAGACCAAGTCCCAGTGACTGTTGTCTTCAAAAAAATGCAATGCCGTTTTCACCGAAGTCGCTCTTTCAACCTCGAATCCCTTTTTCCTGAGCCATGTCTGTATCATGGTTCCGAAAGCTAAATCGTCTTCTACTATCAATATTTTAGCCATGCTGTTACAATCTTTTTCTCTTCCGGAGTGCTGCTCCTTATGATGTTGGAGTGCTATTCCTTATTATATGGGTACTGTTTTGAATTGCAAATATACAGAAATAAAATGTATCTGACTACCCTTTTAACTTTCTTTTGCGTATTATGGCGCAAGATTTACCAAACATTTGGTTTATAAGACAGATACGAGAAAAATTAAAGGAAGAAAAGTAATATGAAAAAGTTTAAGAAATGGGCTCTTGTAGCAATAGGAATGATGACGCTTGCCGTCTCTTTGGGTTCCTGCTCGGACGATGATAATGATTACTATTTGAGAACCGTTCCGAATGCTCTTGTTACGGTGAAGGTGACTGGAGATAGATGTTATTTTCAATTGGATGATCAGACAACATTGGCTCCTGGCAATATCAGTAAGAAACCTTTTGGGGATAAAGAGGTTCGTGCGCTGGTCAACTATACGATGACCGACCGTAAAGATGATAAGTATGGAGCGGTGGTCAACGTCAACTGGATAGACAGTATTCTGACGAAGAAACCCGTGCCTTGTCTGGCTACTCCAGAGGAGAATGATGCCAAGTATGGGCATGATGCAATAGATATTGTGCGTGATTGGGTGACGGTGGTAGAGGATGGTTATCTGACGCTGCGTTTCCGCGCCCTTTGGGGGAATGTAAAACCGCACTCTATCAATCTGATAGCTCATGTAAATCCTCAGAATCCATACGAGGTAGAGCTTCGTCATCATACGAATGGTGACCCTCAGTTGCGCTGGGGAGATGCTTTGGTGGCTTTCGATTTGAACGATGTTTTGCCGGATACTCAAGGTAAAAAGGTGAAACTTACAGTCAAGTGGAAATCTACTGTGGGCGATAAGACTGTAGATTTTGATTATTGTTCCCGCAAGTCGATGACGGCGGAAAACAATAACTGATGATATTTTATATATTGTGTATGAGGAATGGAAGAGGGGCACGACCATCATCATGATGGTTGCGCCCCTCGATTTTTTTCTTTATCTAACTCTATTTGAGTAATTTCAGTGCTTCTCCTGTCAGATACGGCTTGATTTTTTCTAGTGGAACCGTAAAGGAGACTAATCCCATAACATAAGGTCCTATTTCATATTGCTGATAGATAAAGTGTACTCCGTCTTTTGCCAGATATGGGGAGGAAGAAGGCAATGGGATGATTCCGTTTTCTATAAACAGATAGTCGTTGAGCTGAGCATCTGTTATTTGTTCTTCATTTTCTGTTTGACTTTCATTCCCACTCTGTTGGTTCAAGTAACTTAATACTCCCTTGCGCAAGATGGGCTGTAAGTCCTTTACCCTGGCCGTATCTACCACCTGACTCAGTTTCTTACCCGTAGCCTTTACGATATTGAATGAGCGTTCGAAGGTTGAGCCGTGAGCACCAGCAAGATAGACATACGAAAAGCAATGATAAGTAACATAACTGTCCGTTTCAGCTTCCTTATTCAGCCTGATGTCGTAACTCATATTTGCATCGGCACGTGGATCGGCATCCTTGAGGTCTTTCATCTGACTTTTCAGATAGGCAAAATTGTCCTTACAGTATTTCTCAATCACCAAATTTCCATTGGCAAGATCGCCCTTGTAGCTTTCCTGCTTTTCTATCTGATCTCCATTCATGTTTCCAAGATACAAATTGGCTAATTCCTCGTTGAGGATAGTTCTGATATTCTTTGAAAGCTCATTGGGTTCAGTTGGATAATCTACGCTGATGGCGCATTGTACTATTTCGCCTTCTTGCAGGATACAACTGTCGGTGCTGACCACGAGTGTATCGGCAGCTTGTGCTTCCTTGACATCGTTGGCTGCTTGTGCCTTCGTAGAACTGGCTTTGCATCCCATCATGATGCTGGCTACTAAGGCAAGTGTTATGAGTGATAAATGTTTCTTTTTCATCTGAATTCTGTTTTTAGTTGAAAAATTCTGAGTAAAGATAAGCTATTTTTTTGAAAGTAGTATCTTCTGTTCACATTTTTTAAAGAATAAAGTCTGAACTTGCCACATGTTTTTGTATTTCTACCAAAAACTTGCTCCATTTTGTGTACTTCTATCAAGAACTCTCCCCATTTTGTGCTTGTAAATGCATATTTTGCAGTTAATAATTTTGCATTTTACAAGAATTATGTTACCTTTGCGCTTAAGTTTAGATTAGAAATGAATCCAATAACGCAAACTATCATCCTGACGGCATCTGCGATGAGAATGCTTCCGCACATTGCCTTGTATCTGCTTCATAAGAAGGAGATAGATGCCGATTTGTGCCAAGTGCAGGACAAGAAGCCTTCTGTCTTGAATTTTATCAAGGCGTGTACACGTGAACGCTCTTTTCGTAATCTTTTTTACTACCGCATGGGCGAATACCGCTCGGTATTTATCTCTTGGCTCTTGCCACCAGAGCGAACTTTGAATATCTGGTGTCCTCGCATCGGAGAGGGTGCTCATCTGGAACATGCTTATGCTACGTATCTCAATGCAGAGGCTATCGGCAAGAATTTCTATTGTCTGCAGATGGTGACGTTGGGCAATGGGAAAGGCGGAAGACCTACCATTGGAGATGATGTGAAAATTTATACGGGAGCAACGGTTTTTGGAGGCATTCGTATTGGTAATCAGGTGACTATTGGAGCTGGAGCCGTAGTTTTCCAGGATGTGCCTGATGGGTGTACGGTTGTGGGAAATCCAGCAAGAATAGTTGAAAAATAATATAAAAATATAGAAGTTATGAATTATGCACTTATCATAGCAGGAGGTTCTGGTAACAGAATGGGACAGGACATTCCTAAGCAGTTTATGCATGTGGATAATTGTCCGATTATTATCCATACGCTGATGGCTTTCCAAAAACATCCTGATATTCAGGGTATTGCCGTGGTATGTCTGGCTGGTTGGGAAACGGTTTTGCAGTCTTATGCCAACCAGTTTAATATTACCAAGCTGAAATGGATTTTCCCTGGTGGTAATAATGGTCAGGAATCCATTCATAATGGTATTTATGGTCTGAAAGAGGCTGGATGCAGTGATGATGACCTGGTATTGGTACATGATGCAGTTCGTCCGTTGCTTTCGCAGGATATTATCTCTTCCAATATCGCTATCTGTCAGAAATATGGATATGCAATAACCGGCATCAAGTGTCGTGAGGCTATCTTGGAGAGTGAGGATGGATTTACATCGACTACAAGTATTCCACGTGACAAGTTGATCCGTACTCAGACTCCTCAAACCTTCCGCTTGGGAAATCTGATTGCTGCACATGAGGAAGCAAAGGCGAAAGGCATTACCAATTCTGTGGCATCCTGTACCTTGATGGCAGAACTTGGAGGCAGACAAATGCATGTGGTTCCTGGTTCTGAGAAGAATATCAAGATTACAACCATAGAAGACCTCGAGATCTTGAAGGCTTTAATGAAGGTTCAGCCTGAATCTTGGTTGAAGTAGATTTTATGGGATGCTGTAGATTCAATGGGTTGATATGGATTTAATAGCAGTAGATTTAATAGATTAAAAAAGTAGATGTAAACAAATAGTTTATGGTAGAACATTCATCTTTTTCAGGTCATTCTCCTCATTCAGGTCATTCTCCTTATAATCAAGATATTAGGAGACTCTTTTCTGACGGATTAAATCTGGAGCGCCTTCGTGGTTCCCGCATTTTGATAGTGGGAGCTACGGGGTTGATAGGAAGTTGCATTGTGGATGTTCTGATGCAAAATCCGGATAAATGCTAT
This sequence comes from uncultured Prevotella sp., assembly GCA_900554835.1. GTDB lineage: Bacteria > Bacteroidota > Bacteroidia > Bacteroidales > Bacteroidaceae > Prevotella. The sequence goes on from USJD01000002.1 coordinate 25,709, forward strand.
CAGGTCATTGCTTCAGGTCGTAATCGCAATCGGGCAAAACAGAAGTTTGCTGCCTATTGGGAGGATGATTGTTTTTCCTTCATTGAGATGGATGTGACGCAGACGGTGCTGGAAAATCTGGAAGAACAGACCAATGAAAAAGCTTGCAGTTACTTGTTGGAAAGGGTGGATTATATCATTGATGCTGCCAGTAATGCCAGCCCTAATTTCTTCAAACTGAAACCTGTAGAGGTCATGAAGGCCAATATCAATGGAGTTTCTCATCTGATGGAATATGGACTGGAACATGGTATGCGTAGGATGGTGTATGTTTCTTCTGGCGAAATTTACGGTGAGGGTGATGGCTCAGAATTTACTGAGATGAGCAGCGGATATGTGGATTGTGCCTCTGTTCGTGCCTGTTACCCTTCATCCAAACGTGCGGCTGAAACTCTGTGCATGTCTTATGTCGAAGAATATCATGCAGATGTGGTTATTGCCCGTTTGAGCCATACCTATGGTCCTGGATTTACCGAAAGTGACAACCGTGTATTTGCTCAATTCATCAGAAATGTATTGAGAGGAGAAGATATTGTTCTGAAAAGCAAGGGTGAGGCATTCCGCTCCTGGCTCTATGTTGTGGATGCTGCTCATGCTATCTTGCGGCTTCTGATGGATGGGGAGAAAGGAAATGCCTACAATGTGGCACACTCGGAGTCCAATATCTCCATTCGTCAATTGGCAGAGTTGATTGCTGGAAAGGCGCATCGTAAGGTCGTATTTGATATTCCCGAGGATGCTTTGCAGGGCAATACGACTCCTATTACCAAGGCTACGTTTAATACAGATAAACTGAAGGCCTTGGGCTGGAAACCCTTGTTTGATGTAGAACAGGGCTTTGAGCATACTCTGGCGGAGTGTTCTGCTGGCAGTCATCCTTCTTCTAAGCAGTGAGATGGTGTCATAAGTCCAAGCCCCCCTTACTCTTTTGAGGAAAGTTTCTTCTTGATTTCGTCCCAGCTTTCTCTTTTTTCCATATTGAGATAATAGCGCAGGTGTTTTTCCACTCGCTGTTCTACAGGAGGGAACTGCATGTAGTCGCCAAAGAAATGGCGCAGGTATTTATCGGCTTCCTCTGGTAACAGTACGGTGGTGTCCTCGAAAGGAAACTCCTTACCCTTGCCGAGCCAGGTTTTCGGGAAGATTTCCTTATAATGATACGAACCGGTGTTGACCAGTACATTTTTTGCCGTTTCGAAATCATAGCGATGACTCATCTCGTCCATTTGACTAATCAGACGGTGGCGCAATTGACTTCTGAAGAAAAACGCTAAGGTCTTGATGGCAAAACGTCCCCAGGTTTCCTTGTGAAGGAGCAGGGAAAGGTATTCTCCGAAAGTGTTGTGGGTAGTGACTGCGTTCAGGCGGTTGATGGTTTTGGAGTATTTGCGATACAAGGCTTTTGCCGTCTCCAAATCATCATCCGTAGCATCCAATGGGAAAATATCCACATAGAGTCCGATGATGCAAGGACGTTCTTTCTCCTCGATGAGGGTGGTTTCCCGGTTGACAAGTTTGGAGAAGTAGAGTGGGTAGGATTCATTATTATAAGGAGTCACGACTTCATATTTGCCAAAATTTTCTTTCTTGGCAATCTCTAATAATCGGTCGTAATCCGGACGCGGCATCAGTACATCAATGTCATCGTCCCACGGAATCATTCCATGATGGCGTGCAGCTCCGATGGCAGTACCAGCGCAGCAATAATATCTGAGGTTGTGAGTCTTGCAGATTTCCATGAATGCCTTCAATATGTCGAGAATTGTGGCATTCCATTCCTTTTTGATGCTTTTTATCTCCATGTTTTTTGTATTTATGGTTGCAAAAGTAAGCAAAAAGTTTTGAACTTCAAACTATTTGTGCTACTTTTGCAATAAAAAAGAAAAAATGGCAGAAACATTGAAGGAAAAGACAGCCAAGGGATTGTTTTGGGGAGCTATGAACAGTGGTTCCACGCAGATACTGAATATCCTTTTCGGAATATTCCTGGCCCGATTGCTCACTCCAGCTGATTATGGAATCATCGGCATTCTTACCATCTTTACTCTCATTGCAGGTAATTTGCAGAGCAGTGGCTTTACGCAAGCCCTTGTCAACATCAAGCAACCTACCCACAATGATTATAATTCCGTATTCTGGTTTAATGTGCTCGTAAGTTTCACCATGTATGTGGTGTTGTTTTTCTGTGCGCCATTGATTGCTGATTTCTTTCATCAGCCTTGTCTTACCTCCCTGTCCCGTTTTGTCTTTTTAAGTTTCTTCATCTCCTCCTTCGGTATTGCCCAGAATGGCTATATGATGAAAAACATGATGAACAAGGAAATTACCATTGTGAATTTCATGGCACTGATCTGTTCTAATATTGTAGGTCTGGTGCTGGCTTTCAATCAAATGGCTTATTGGAGTCTTGCCTGGCAACAGGTGATTTTTATCCTTGTGCTGAATATAGGAAGATATTATTATACGGGCTGGCGTCCTAATTTCCAGATAGATTTCGGACCTGTCAGGAAGATGTTCGGATTCAGTGTCAAACTTCTGGTTACCAATATCATCAATACGGTGAGTACCAATGTGCTTACTTTTGTCTTCGGCCGTTTTTATCCGATCAATGATGTGGGCAACTATTCTCAGGCCTACAATTGGGATACGAAGGCCAACTCTTTTGTGGCCAATACGGTGGGACAGATAGCGCAACCTGTACTTTCTTCTATTCGTGATGATCAGAACAGAGAGATGATGGTGTTTCGCAAGATGTTACGCTTTACTGCGTTCCTTTCTTTTCCGTTGATGTTTGGTCTTACTTTGGTTTCTCGGGAATTTATCCTCATCACGATTCATGAGAAATGGATTGCCAGTGTGCCTCTGCTGCAGATTCTCTGCATAAGCGGAGCTTTTATGCCTGTTTATACGCTTTACCAGAATCTTGCCATCAGCCGTGGCAGGTCGGATGTCTATATGTGGTGTAATCTGGGACAGGTCATCGGTTTGTTAGCTTTGGTGCTTTTCTGCCATCAGTATGGCATTCTGATGATGGTTGTTGCCTATACCTTATTTATTATAGGCTGGCTGGTAGTGTGGCAGGCAATGATTAAGCGCATTACGGGTTTGAGATTTCTGGATGTTGCCAAGGATATTTTGCCTTTTATGCTTTGTGCGGCATTCACTATGGGAGTAACCTACCTGCTTACCCGTTGGCTGGAGAACATCTATCTCTTGCTCCTGGTTCGTCTGGTAATTTCTGCTGCCATCTATTTCTGCATTATGAAGTTACTGAAAGTGCAGATTTTAGAAGAATGTTTAGTGTTCGCGAAAGGTAAATTCCGCAAGAAATCGTAATCTGAATTTTCTGCGGAATCTATTTCCTGATTGTCTGGTATTCCTGCAAATTCTATTTTGTTCCCAACAATCTTCTGTATGAGAGATAGAGGAGATTGACGCAGTTTGCCGGAATACCCCATTTGATGAGTTGGATGACGAGCCGGATAATGCGACTGTGTGGAATATAGTTCAGACATTTATCTACTTGAGCCAGACTGACCTTGGCATTTCTTGCCCAGCGGTAAGCATTTACTACACCGATGTCAATGGCTCTCCGGTAAGTGTTTGCCGTGTCATATTTCTCAAAGAAATCTATCAGATGTCTGGTGGATTTGAAATACGAAAGAAGATTCTTCTCGGATATGTTGTGATTGTAGGAGTTGATATTATCTGTGCGATAATAATAGACTACATCATTGATGCAGACCTTATGGTTTCCATTTTTTTTGCTTCCAACTTTATTCTTTCCAACTTCTCTTGTCTGTGGGCTTGCGTTGTTTGCAGTCCTCTTGTCCTGAATGGAATGATAGAGAAATTGGGCATTCCAGAAGAGATCTTCAGCATAGTTGATTCCTTCTTCAAAGAAGATTTCATGTTTCATAATCAGCTGTCGTCTGTAGAGTCTTCCCCATAACCGGTTTGTGATGATGTTCTGGCAGATGAGCATTTTGAGAAACTCCTCTCCATTTTCTGTAAAGGGTCTTTGAGGTTCTGAGGCCTTTCCGCTGTTCCATTCACAGTAGCTTCCGTCTATCAGGTCAGCCTGTCCTTCCGTATTTTCCGTCAGACCAGTCTGGCCCTTTGTATTTTCTATCAGTTTTTCCACAGCATTTTCAGGCAGGAAGTCGTCACTATCTACAAACATGATGTAGTCGCCGTGTGCAGCCATGAGTGCGTTTTGTCTTGCCGCTCCCACGCCCCTATTTTTCTCATGATGGATGATGCGTATCTGCGAAGCCCTTTCTGGATATTCTTGGATGAGAGATTCCAGAATGGAGATACTGCGGTCGGGCGTACAGTCGTCCACAAATATGTATTCGATTTGTGCATACGACTGCCCGAACAATGAGCGGGCACATTGTTCGATATATTTTTCTACTCCATAGACAGGAGTTAGGATACTGACCGTTAGCATACGCTTTTCTTCTTTTTGAATATTGATATTATCTTCTTTTTTTCCTGATTCACTTCTACTTTCTATCTTGTAAGATAGTCGAAAATCAGTGTACTGTTGTAGAAAAATAGGAAGATGGCTAAGATTGCCAATGCCGGGCGCAAGAACTTGGTATATTTTTCCTTGCCTTGCTTGAGAATATATCCGATGGCAATAGGGATGATGAAAGCCCAGTGGGCTGCCATGATGTAAACTTCATTCAGTCCGAATCCCATTACCAGATGGATGAAAGCGTCGCAGAGCACCCAAGAACCAGTGAGCCACAGGAATGGGGAACGTCTGCCCAACCATAGCCCCGTAATCAGTAGGGCTACGATTGCCAGTTCTATTATATAAGGTATAGGAGTCTGGTATTTAACGAATATCGGTCTATGACTATGAATATCCTCCAGCAGATGTTCCTTGTGCAGCATCAGCGATTCGCCGAATACATTTTCTATCAGTGATTCAGAGCGGGAAACCGACATGTCTGCCCATTTCAGCATGCCTTTCTGCTGAATGTTCTTGCCGGCAATTTCCTTATCATGAGCCTCTTTCTGTGCCATTTTTGCTCTGAAAGTACTGTCCTTGGCAGCCTTTTTCTGTACCAGGCGCAAACCTTCCTGACGGTTGGGAATAATGAAGGCGCGGTTCTGATAAATTCCTGCAGCTCCTATCAGCAGTGTAGGCAGGATAATTCCTAACGCCAGATATTTCGGACGGAAGAGTTTCTTGCCGTTGGTGAAAAGGGCGGCAAGGAAGGTTTTGGCTCCATTGCTGAGTGTGATTCCTGCCGTAAAGAAGAACAGAAGGGCGCATTGCCACCAAGGCATTCCTCGGTGCTGCTGTTGCTGGCGACCTGCCAGATAAAGCGTCATCGACAGGAAAAAGAGTGACATTCCGAAGTGATCATCTACGAAAGTAACCAGCAGAACGTAGGCGAAGGAAAAAAGCAGGAATGTGAGCAGATTACTGTCGGCAGCCTTCAGTTGCATGATCTCCCTGAAAATCCTTCGTATGAAAATCGTGGAATAGGTGCCCAGGAAAGTCATCATCACAGCCACGATGGTAGTGGCGCAATTCCTGGAAGTCAGTTCCATCAGCCATTCATTGAGCATCGTCAAAGGATAGAGAAAGAAGGGAAGCATCGGATGCCTGTATTCCGTATAATACACTTTCCATTTGGAGAGTGTGAGATAAGTATATGGGTCGAACCCCGATACCTGGAAATTTTTGGTAAAGATGGTCCAGTAACCTACATTTCCATTCTTGCTGAAATCTGCATAGTGGTAGGTTACCATCAGCACGTTGAAGGCAACAATGAGCAGGAAGGCTACGAGCGCAAAGAGCCTTTCTTCTTTCTTAATCTTGAATATATTGTTCATCCTTGAATATTATTGTTTATTCTTGAATATGTTTTTTGTTGAAACGATTTCTTTATCTTGCAAAAGTAATTGTTTTTTTTGAATATTCAAAATGATAGGTTTTATTTTGTGTGATTTTAATGTAAAATTACGCTAAAATCTGCTGAATAGCTTAGAATGAGCGATTTATGAGTGTTTCACCTCAATGGAGGTAATGATTTAGCAACGGTTCTAATTTCTGCAATCTGCATACGTTTGCTTACCTAACAACTCTTATTAACTGCAAAATTACAACAATAACACGAAACCGCAAGGGATTTTTGCAACTTTTTACAGTTAAATTTCTGTAATTATATAATGTGGCATAATCGTAATCACAGAAAAAGATGTATTTTTGTAGGCAAGAATCATATAAAAACAAGACCCGATAGCTTGACGAATCAGAGGCTACCGGGAATCAACGCTACAAAGATAGTGTTTTTTCTTGTTACAACCAAGTAAATGGACTATTTTTTATGGAATATTTAGAATTTGAGCGAATCTTGTCTGCCAAACGAATGCAGAGATATAAGGATGCTGCGAATGGTGACACTCGCAAGGCTATGGCTTTGTATCGCTACAACTTACGTTTGTCGCAGGAGATGTTTACAATAGTTAGCTGCTTTGAAGTGGCATTGCGTAATGCGATTGATAGTCTTTTGGTGCCGACCTTGGGAGAAAATTGGCTGAAAGATGCAGTCCAAGACAACGGAATTTTCTCCAATGGGCGCATGAACGAAACACGAAAAATCATAGAAAAGGCATACAATCGTTTGAATAGACAAGGTATCAAATCTGTAACTTTGCATAAACATCAACAAAACAAACCGTTTAAATCATGGCAGAACATCTTATAATTATAGAACCTTTGCCGGAAGTTATTGATTTTCAAGGACATAGCTTATAGAGAAACAACATGACTTAAAGATGCGCATCATTGCACCTTAAAGATGCGCATCATTAGCACCTAACGAAGCGCATCATTAACACCTAACGATGCGCATCATTAGACCTCAATAAAGCGCTTCGTTAAAGTTTATACTTCTGCATCCTTTAAAAACTTGCTATTTTACAACAGCAAAGCTAATCATTTTATTCGAAATGACAAAGGAAAAATGGCAAAAACGTATGGGTATCGTTAAATCAAAATAAGGGGTTTTAGTGAAAAAATCCGCAGTTTTGAGCTCTTAAGTGAAAGAATAAGCCGAAAAACGCTCCATAAATAGGGATTTCTTATCATAGTATAAATACACAATAATTGTCCCCTCTCTAATTTACGTATTACTGCCTATGGTTGATTCAACTCCCATGAGTTAGGATTTATAAGTCACTCATAATAAAGTACTTAACTCCGCCACTTGGGGGTAATTCTGATTCACTCTATATGAATTATCAGCATCTAAAATGTTCCGTATTTCATATCTTTTGGCAAAGATAATAAATCTTTTATATAATATCGAATTTTATTATTTTTTTAACGTAAAAGTTATTTTTGAGGCTATTTTTGCGATTTAAGACCTCGAAAATGGCGAAAAAATGAAGCATAAATGCAAAAACAAGTACCCCAAAATACAGTTTTAGTAAAGAAACGCAACAAAATGATAGGCAAGAAATGGATATTGAACATGGATTTTCTTTGAATTTGAGAGACAGGAGCATATAAGAATAAGATTTTTTAGGAGAGAAAAGAGGGGTTTAATAATCATATAACACACTGATAGTCAAGCACTTCTAAGTACATCTTATACACTAAGACACTTGCTATGAAGAAAACAAAATCCGGTCATTTGGTCAAAGTCATTTTCGGTCAAAATGAAATTTGAATCGGTCAAAATGGTCTATAATATAATATAAATATATATTTATATTATATTATAGGATGACCGAGCGCTCCCGAAAACGATTTTGACCGAACATGACCATGACCAAATGACCGCTTTTCTAAAATTCTGAGTCACAAGCCTTCATTTTCTTCAAAATCAGTCAAAATGCAGCAATTGATTTCCGAAATATCGTTGTAAAGTACTATCAATCAGTTACTTACGAACATCCTCAAAAAATCTGTAGCGGAAAAATTTGTTTTCAACTCCAAATTGTTGTACCTTTGCACCAGCAATCGAAAGAAAGCTTCTCTTGTACCGAAAGTCAGTCTTCATAGACGACTCATCTTGGTCTTAATAGACGACAGGCGCCGGTCATCAATAACGACCCAAATAAGGGCAAGAAATGAGGCTTCTGGGGAATTGAAATATCAACCATCTAAACACACAAAAGTATGATTAACTACAGCATTACCATGCGTTCAGTGAATAGTAACCTCGTAGCCAGCCGTAGCGCTCAGGCTGCAGTCATCAAGGCCATCAAGGCAGGCAAAGCCAACGTGGATCTCAGCACTCCAACTACTCCTGGCGACGGTTCAGATGGTGGTGGCTCTAATCCAAGCGGCGACAATAAGGGCGACGCTGGACAGGAAGGCAGCGGCGAGGACAACGAACTGTAGAAGGGAAAATTAACCTCATGTGAAACACACAAAGAATTTAAGTTTAACCTTTAAAAATTGAATCAAAAATGAGTAAAATGAAAGCAGACACTTGGAAGACCATTCTTCAAATCGCCATCAGTTTCTTAACGGCAATTGCCACCACGCTCGGCGTTTCGAGTTGTGTGGGATAGTGTAAGTAAACAATGAATTAGGATAGAAATTCCGGTCATCCCCGGTCATGGTCCTTTTCGGTCAAAATCATTTCTGGTATTACGAATCAAATGGCTATAATACCTACATATATAAAAAATAGATGGGGCCCAGTCTCACGACTCACCCCATCTACCCAAATATATGCGAAAACTTTGCTGCAAAAATAGTTGATTTTGCAGAAAGTACCAAATTTTTAAGGCGGAAATTTTAGTAATCTTCTGTTTTTTAACTATTCTTTAATAGAAATAAAGGGATTTTAATAAAAAGAAGGAGGGTACAACTCATCAAGCACTTATTTACGTCATCACGGAAGATACGGAAGTCAATCGTTCCTAATCCCCCATTAATATTCATTTCCCTCATTCTTGATCACGCTTGGACCATCGATGAGCTCGGGTTTCGGTGCATTACGATTTACGCCATCATAAGCATTCCTTACATCCCCCATGCTGATGTCTATATCGCGATTTACAGGGCGGTCTGGATCATTCAGCGTATGAGAGAATAGCCATTGGTAGGTTTTCTTCATGTAGAAAACACGGGCTGGCATTCCATGGTTGGCGCCTTGCCACCAATCATAAATTAAGCGGGAATCATTTCCGTCACGTTTTAATTTATCTACTACTACTTTGGATTGTTTTACGGAAACGGCTCTGTCGGCTGTGCCATGGATAATCCAAAATGGGAGCTTTCCCAAACCGCTTACATCTTTCAGGGAACAACCTCCACAGAGAGCCATTCCTGCAGCAATACGGTCGGGATAGGTGCCGCAGACATCCATTGTTCCATATCCTCCCAAACTCATGCCTAAAACATAGACACGGGTGGTGTCACAAGGATAATGCTGCTTCACCCAATCAAGCATATCCATCACTTTCTTGGGACTCCAAGCGCCTCCAGGGTTTTGGGGTACAAGCGTCAGGGCATCTATATCTCGGCCTTTCACAATGGCATCCAGCGGACCGTATCTTCTTACTCTTTCAAGGTTGCGACCGCATAGACTGGCACCATGAAGGAAGATGATCACTGGCGTTTGCTCCTGCGTATAGAAATAATCCACTGGTGTATAAACCCAGAAGTTATAGCCTCCAGGTATCTCATTCTTTACTGCCCTAAGAAAATCGTATGCAGATATCTTTAAGACGGAAAGCAATAATATTGTCAAACAAAATATCTTTTTCATGTTGGCGAAATTACAATAAAAAATGCAGAAAACCAAGATTTGTCTTGGATTTCCTGCATTATTTCATATACTTTGCAACAAGTTAATATGCTTTCACAAACTATGGGATTTGTTTCTCAGCCTGTTGGAGTCAGACATGATATTTGTACTTCTTGGTGGCCCGCTGCGGTATGGAATGGTCAAAATTAGGTGATAAACCATTTCCTGTAGAAACTCCTCCTCCTCTTGCAGCCCCACAATAGCTTGACCATCGCTGCATGATTTTGGAAACGTAATTGACGGTCTCACTTCCACGCATATAGCCACATTTGATGATTGGCAATTTATAATAGGTAGGATCACTGAGCTTGAGTACAGATTCTGCCACATCATCCCAGCGATGCGGATTCCTGCCGTGTTGACGTGTCAGTGCCATCGCATCTCGGATATGCCATGGTCCTGCATTATAGGCTGCAAGTCGGAATTTCAGTCGCTCGAATGGGTCGCCTATATCCTGGAACATACGCTCGAATTTTGCCATGCAAGTAGCCGATGCTGAGATGTTGACTTCCGGATTGGTGAGGGAGGATACTGGGATTCCTAATTCCTTGGCCGTACCAGGCATGATAGCCATCAGTCCGCAATAGCCTGCCCATGATTTTGCATAGGTATCAAAACCTGACTCCGTATAGCATTGGGCTGCCATCAGTCGCCAGTCGATTCGTGCCATAGGGGCATACTTCTTAAACAAATGGTCGTATTTGCTGATGACGCCTCCTGCTGCATTGATCATAGGAGCATATACTTTGTGGATGATAAGTCCTTCTGAAAGTATCTTCTTCTCCTCCTTTTGGACGTTGGCTAAGATATGGGGCGTAAACCAATGGTTTAATGCTTCTTCCAGAGATTTGTTTCCCTTGTTGACTGCCCATTGGACTGAGGCGGCCGTCTGATTGGAATCTTTCTCTTTCACAGTCTGGTAGGCGCCGCAATAGGCAATATCGTTGCGTTTCCCTTTCTTAAGCGGATAAGCGATTAAATCACCTTTGCCCTTTTTCAATTTGTTGATCATATCCAGGGTATCCTTGCAGAGTTCTACTCTTACCGAAACGCCTATGGAACTGGCAAATTTCTCACAGAGCAAGTAATCCTTACCTAAGCCCACTCCCTTATAGTCATAATAGGTAGAAGGACCTGACAGGGTCAGCATGATCAGCTCTCCATTGTTTTCTATATCTGCGAGCGAGAAGGTACTGGCAGAGGAACTGGAGTCTGAAGCCTCAGCATCACCTGAGTCTCCATCCTCTATCACTGTCCCCCATGGCGTATATTCCGTCTTCTTATTTTCCTTCTTGCATGATACGGCTAAAGACAACAGACAGATGGTCAGTATTGCCGTACTAAAATATTTTCCTATTTTCATTTTATTCAGCCGGTTGCTTGTCGCCAGATTCTGTAGGCACGGATTCCGGCTTCTGTTTTTCTACATGCTGATTGTCATGTTGTTTATCATGCTTCTTGGTCGCATCATGATGACTGCTCTGTTCTTTAGGCGAATCCTTCTTCGCGTCAAGCGTTTCATTCAATGCAGGGGTACTGTGTGTAACTTTCTGCTTTTTGGTAGAATCTGCAGTTGTTGACTTGGATGAAGTACTTGCAGAACTGATGCTTGGCAAGACAGTACCATTCTGATGGAGGAATTTCGTGTATTTCTTGCATATCTTATTAGAATATGCATTGAAGATATTGTTGGCAAACAGAATATCGGTAATCTTATTATCGCTGACATATTTGCGCATATTCTTGGTGAAATATCGATAATCGACAACATGGATTTCCTCAAAAGAATAGAACAGGTAGCCTGGAAGAGCATTTCCGAAACTATCCTTCAGAATCATGACGCGGCGATGATTGTTGACATTGGTTTTCACCCGGGTAATTCGGGTGTCACCGCCCATGAAGGTACAGTAGGCGCCACCATTGCCGTCTTTATACTTATAGAAGAAGATGCCTTTGTAAGGCTTTCCTTCGCCTATGACTTCGTAATTGCGGTTGATTTTATAATCCGTATAATAGGTTTCGTATTTTACGTTCTTTGGAACATAATAGACGAAATCTTCCGGGGCATTCTTCAGGGAAATATCATGAGAATAACCATACATACTTCCTACGTATCCATGTACCACTTTTCTTTCATAGCTCGAAAGCGGCTTGAATGGAACCTTTGCCACTTTAGCGAATTGCTGGGCTGCATAGAAAGCTCCAAGAGGTGCCCAGTGATGGTCGGTTCTGAGGAAGATGTTTTCTGCCACGTGTTTGCCCAGTGCAGTATAGACATCTACGGCATGAACATCCTTGTCTAAGTGAGCATAGATGTTGTTGATGGTTGGGCGTTCCTCATTAGAGCATCCCTTAGCCTTATCAGGACAATAGAAATCCACTGCAGTCGGAATGACCATGCAATATACATTTACCTTTGGTCCGAATACCTTTTTGTATTCATTTGCAGACTGGGCATAATCCACACCACCCTTGGAACTGCCGCCATAAGCCATCAAAGCTCTTACCTCTTTTCCTTTTCCAACGATGATAATACCACGGTTGGCGATTTTGGCATTCTCTTCTGCCGTAATATTATTCTTGTATTTACCTACGTTTCTCTCTCCCATTTCCAGCTCTTCATCTGTAGGCCCCGATGTCTCGGTGGCGTCTGCTGATGCATGGAAGGTTACTTTTTCCTCACCCACAGACATGCTGATGAGATCCTTTTCCTGCATACTCATTGACATGAAGATGTCACGGTAAGGTTCGCTATCGCTGAACCAGGAATTGATGCTCTTGGTAAATTCACCGGACTTCAAAGTTTCCAGTGAATATTTTGGGAATTTGGCAAGCTCTCTCTTTTCAAGTGCAGAGTATGTGCTCCGAGGGAAGAACAGGAATACGATGGTAAATCCCAAGAACACTATACTCATGATTGATATGTATATATAATTCTGTTTCATGACTTTAAATGCAATTATTTAATATCACAATCTATTATTTCTTCATTAGTGTTATTGGCGCAACATTCGCTCGAAGCCTCTTGCCGTGGATTTTGCATAGGCATGCTGCAAGTTGTTGGCGAAGAGAATATCTGTGATTTGATTGTCATTGACATAGTTGACGATATTCTTTGTGAAATATCTGAAATCTACTACATAAATATCCTCAAATGAGCCGAAAAGGTATCCTGGCAAGGCATTGCCATAGCTATCTTTGATGATCATCAGTTTTCTTCCATTTCTTACGTCTGTCTTGACATGCGTTGTGCGCAAATCGCCACCCATGAAGGTGCAATATGCACTGCTGCTGCCATCCTTGTATTTGATGAAGAATGGTCCGGTGAAGGGGTCTGTAAGACTTGCCACTACCCTATTCTTACCCATGTTGTGACCGACATAGGTGGTGACATAATTGCTGTCTTTAGGAATATAGTAAATGAATTTCTCCGGAGAGTTCTTCACTGCGATGTCCTTTGAGTAATGATACATACTTCCCACAAAATTGTTGACCGTACGCTCTTCAAAATCGTTCAGATTGGGAACCTTTACCTGTGCTTTCTTTGCAAATTCACGGGCAGCATAGTATGCTCCTAATGGAGACCAATGGTGGTCGGTGCGAGAATAAATATCCTCATCTATGTGCTGCTTGAGTACAGGATATACGTTGACGATTTCTACGCCTTTCCCCAAATGCTGATACATATTATTGATGACCGGCTCTTCATCGCGGATCCATTCCTTGGCTTCTTCAGGACAGTACAGACCTGCAGAGGTAGGAACTATCATGCTATAGATTCTTACATGATTCTTCAGCGTGTCCCGATACTGATTGATGGCAGCTGAATACCATGTTCCTCCTGATGCCAAACCGGTAAATGGTTCCAGTGCTCTGATCTGGTTGTTCTCTTTGCTGATGATGATGCCCGTTCTGGTTTTATAGCATGTGGAATGGGTTTCTGCCATCACTGTCTGAGCGCAGAATGAGCAGAATAATGCAGTATTTATGAATGTATATAATCTTTTCATTTTGGGTATATTTTAAATTAGAATCTGGTGTAAATGAAGGCATTGTTGGTGGCTCCTACAAGCAAAGCTACGCTCAGCGTGAGGAGGATAATGGACACCACCGTGCGAGTTACAAGACTGATGTTCTTTTTCATCCTTGTATTGTTTGGCAGGTATCTGTTATACAACTTTGTCACCGTATCATATACTGGAAGACAGAACAGAATACCTGCCACCCATAACCAGAAATTGTCCATGCATGCACTTTCTGCTGCAAAGTCATATACGTTCTTGGCATTTCCGATGAACGCATCGAAGAAATGTTGCATCTTGGTAAAGTCATCAAAATAGAAAATTCCCCATCCGATGACGACGAGCAACAGACTGTATATATGCAGCAGGAATGAAGGTATCTTATCCTGCACCTTCAGCAATGTATATTTCTCGGCAATCACGATGAAGCCGAAATAAAGACCCCAGATGATGAAATTCCAGCTGGCTCCGTGCCACATACCGGTCAAGAACCATACCACAAAGATGTTAAGAGGCTGGTGGCGTCGGTTTCCTCCCATTGGAATATAGACATAGTCGCGGAAGAAACTACCTAATGACATGTGCCATTTTCTCCAGAAGTCTGAAATGGATGTGCAGCAATAAGGATGCTTGAAGTTCTCTGCAAAGTGAAAGCCTAAACATCTGCCCAGTCCTATGGCCATGTCACTATATCCTGAGAAGTCGAAGAAGATCTGAAGCGTGAAGGCTAATATGCCCACCCATGCTCCAAAGGTAGATAAATTCTGAAGACCGTTGGCAAGGAACTGGTCTGCTATCTCTGAAAACTGGTTGGCAAGAATCACCTTTTTACCCAATCCGATCAAGAAACGATAGCAACCTTCTACGATGTCATACTGTCTTACCTTTCTGTCTCTGATTTCCAATGCCACAATATCATATCTGACAATAGGTCCTGCTATCAGCTGCGGGAACATGGAAATATAGAGAAGCAAGTCCTGGAAACGGCGCTGGGCTGGCGCTTCACGGCGATATACATCTATGAGATAGGATATGGACTGGAAGGTATAGAAACTGATACCGATAGGCAGAGAAATCTTTGGAATGCCTACTGGAATACCTATCGAATTGAGTGTTGTGGCAAAGAATCCCGCATATTTGAAAGTACCGAGTAATAAGATGTTGCATATCAAACCGATTACCAATGCCCTTTTGCGGTGGGCTTGCTGGCTGTCTATGCCAAGACCGGCAAAGTAGTTGACCATGACGCTGAACAGCATCAGGAAAACATATATTGGTTCGCCCCATGCATAAAATATCAGTGAGAACAGTACAAGTATCGCATTGCGTATATTTGCTGGATGCTCGCCAGTCTTGAAGAATTTCTTATCCAACAAGTAGGCTAACAGATAGCACAACATAAAGGCTGGTAAGAACGCAAAGATGAAAAATAAATCGGAAAATACCATTATGTTTTATTTTTATTTATGTTTTGTAAAACTTTCTATTTTGACTGAGTGTCTGTTTGATTCAGTTAATACAACAGCAGACTTTCTAATTGGTTGGCAATGAAGTAACCATTTCGTTTGGCTCCCTTGCTGTTGGTGTGGACTCCATCTGTCGTAAAAATCCTGCTGTAGATTTCTCTTGTTCCCTGAATGGTTCCCCCATAATCCAGGCGGATGACCGATAGGCTCATATAATGGCCGCATTCTTCTATGATGTCGCCAATTTTGTGAATACCAGTAACGCCAGGCTTGCCTATCTGCATCGGTGTTATCAATACAATCTGTGCGTCAGGGAAAGCTTCCATTATCTTTTCGCAACTGTATCTGACAGATTCTGCAAGGGAGGTCACCTGATGAATCGGTTTCCTTAATACGGTATTGGAAGTCGCAGAAAAAACCTGCTGTGGAGTTTGGGAAAACAATTGAGGTCTGGAAGATTTGAACCAAGCATCATTCGTTCCAGCCATAATCATAATCAGGTCAGGCTGAGGTTCCTTGCCTTTTTTTGTTGCTTGAATCAATCTCAGTACTTGATTGAAAATGACATTGTTATCCGTCAACTTCTCAGAATATTCCTCTGTATTGATTTTTGTTTTAGAACAATTAGTCCAAGTAGCGCCACTCCTGGCATAACTTTTACAGGTAGAAGGGGAAAATCTCTCTTTGAACC
Organism: uncultured Prevotella sp.; assembly: GCA_900554835.1. Classification (GTDB taxonomy): domain Bacteria; phylum Bacteroidota; class Bacteroidia; order Bacteroidales; family Bacteroidaceae; genus Prevotella. The sequence goes on from USJD01000002.1 coordinate 41,718, forward strand.
ATTTGCTCCAACCTCTGTCTTTGTCGCAATCATCTCCACCTATGAACGTATTGGAATCACCCAATAAGACAACATGCAGGTGAGAATGATTGGCTGCTGAGATATTAGTCATAAAGCCTATGACCATTAATATCCCTAAAAACAATTTTATCTTCATTTTTTATTTCAGTCTCATTATCAAAATGTTATCTGTCTAAATCGGGTGCAAAATTACAGTTTTTTTTGTTAATATGCAAACTTTCAGAATAAAAAAATCAGGAAAGATGAATTTCAACTTTCCTGATTGTATTTATAACTAATAGAACAGTTCTTTCCTATCCTATATCCTGCTGGATTTTTTTATCCATGCCCCTGCTTGATTTTTTGCGTGGGCAAGGAGAAATTTTTGCGTTATTTTTTGCGAAAATATGTATAATCCGCTAAATGTGATGAGTCCGTTGAGCATCAATAATTCATAACCCAATTTGTAGCCCAAATGATGGGATGAGTACCAGTCGATTGCATAACAGATAATCGGACTCAAAATCGCAATATAGGGGGTTATTTTATCATTGGTTCTCCGTTTTGTCAAGATTCCAAATCCAAATATTCCCAAAAGGGGTCCGTAGGTGTAAGAGCAGATAATGTATATGGCATCTATCACACTTGTTGAGTTGATCTGCTTGAAGAGGATGATGAAAATAATAAACAGAATGGCGACGCCAAGATGCGTATATTTTCGCAGTTTTTCATCCTTTGGAGAATCCATGATATCTACGCAAATGCTGGTTGTTATCGCCGTAATGGCTGAGTCGGCACTGGAAAAACTGGCTGCCACAATACCGATAGTAAAAAATACGACAACGATATTGCCCATGTAGCCTGATGCTGCAAACATCGGCAATAAATCATCCGGTGATTCCGGGAAAGGCATTTGCTGCTTTTGTGCCAATAATATCAGCAATATGCCTAATGCTAAAAACAGCAGGTTGGCTGGTACGAAAGCAAAGCCATAGGTACACATATCTTTCTGGGCATCACGAAGCGTCTTGCAGGTGAGATTCTTCTGCATCATGTCCTGATCAAGTCCCGTCATGACTATGACCACGAATATTCCACTTAAGAACTGCTTCCAGAAATTCTGTCTTGAAATCCAATCGTCGAAGACAAATATCTGCGAATATTTACTGTCACAAATGGCATGGTAAGCCTCCATCGGAGTGAAGTCCAGGCATTTGATGGTATAATAAATAATCAGGATTAAGGCAGAAAACATACACAATGTTTGGAACGTATCTGTCCAGACTAATGTCTTGATTCCACCCTTGCGGGTATAAAACCATATCAGCATGACCATGACGGGAACTGTCAATATGAATGGGATTCCTAAATTGTCTAATACAAACTTTTGCAGGATGATGCATACAACATAAAATCTGACTGCGGCTCCTATGATTTTGGAAATGATAAAAAAGGAAGCACCGGTCTTATAGGAATGATAGCCCATCCTATCTTTCAGGTAAGAATAGATGGTCGTTAAATTATGCTTATAATATATAGGTAATAGGAAAAAGGCTACGATGAAATAGCCAAAAATAAAACCGATACACATCTGCAGGTAGGTCATGTTCATCTTGTATGCCATTCCCGGTACACTGACAAAAGTGATTCCGCTGATGGATGCGCCCACCATTCCGAAGGCCACCATGTACCAGGGAGACCTGCGGTTTCCCCGGTAAAAGGTTTCATTATTTGCCTTGTGTGACGTGATTTTACTGAATATCAGCAATATGCAGAAATAGATAAGTATTGTAGCTAAAATCATTGTTCTGATCGTTTAAAAAGGGATTCTAAATTTTGTATTTATTCTTCTTCTTTGCTTCTGTCGGAGTGCCATAATAACTGCGGGGTGAAATCATTCTTCTGCCACTACTGATATTTCCTCCACAGTATTCGCTCCATCGTTTCTGAATGCGCTCTACGTAATCTGCAGTTTCTGTGCCTCTCATGAAACCTCTTTTCACGACAGGATCCCTATAATAGTAAGGATTGCTAAGCTTGAGGACGAAATGTTTTACTTCCTCCCAATTGTATGGATTGCCTCCATATTTCTTGGTTAAAGCCATGGCATCTCTAATGTGGGCAAAGCCTCCATTGTATGCAGCAAGGGCATATAAGATTCGCTGGCTTGGATCATGGATGTCAGAGAAATGCCCCTGAAGTTCTGCCATGTAGCGGGATGCTGCAGCGATGTTGGCCTCTGGCTGATGTATGTCGTTCATGGAAAGTCCCAGATGGGATGCGGTAGAAGGCATGATCTGCATGAGGCCGCAAGCCCCTGCCCACGATTTGGCATTTGGGTCAAAGCAACTCTCCTGATAACATTGCGCAGCCATTAAGCGCCAATCCATTCTTGCTGCTGGAGCATATCGCTGAAAGTAACCATCGTATTCCGAGATTACACCTTTAGTTCTGTTCAGGAAAGGAGAATAAACATGGCGCCTGATACTTTGTGAGGATAAAAGAAATGCTTCTTCTTTTTTCACTTCCGCAGTTAATTGTGGTTTGTACCAGGCATTCAGAGAGTCTGCCAAACTGTTGTTGCCTCCTATGACGGCCCATTGTTCTTGGGTTGTATCTTGCTTAGGACCGCAAAACAACAAATTACCTTTCGCTTTCTTGCGTGATAAGGGTACGGCAATAATGTCGCCCTCCCCTTTTTCCAACTTGCTGATCATTTCAGTAGTGTCCTTACATACTTCCACTCTCAGGCTGACACCAATTTTCTGGGCAAATTTCTCGCAAAGAAGATAGTGCATACCTAAATTCCGGTTCTTATATATATAATATGTATCAGGACCGTTGACAGTCAGCATGATTAATTCACCATTTGATACAATATCATCATAAGTAAAACCTTGCGTTTGATTTGAGTTACTGGAATAATCCTCCTCGCCTATAGGTGTACCCCAAGGTGTAACATCTGGTTGCGTTTTCTGATTAGAACAACTGCAAACCAACAAAAATAATGCAAATATTGCCGATAAATATACTTTATTCATATTTCAAGTTACAAAATTACATAATTTTTTGGATATTCAAGCGAAAAGATGTACTTTTGCAATGTTTTTTAAACAAAATGAAGAAATATGTTACGAATAGCAGTACAATCTAAAGGGCGTCTTTTCGATGACACCATGAATTTACTTTCAGAAGCAGACATTAAAGTGAGTGCTTCTAAGCGCACTCTTTTGGTGCAGTCTTCTAACTTCCCTCTCGAGGTTTTGTATCTCCGTGATGATGATATTCCTCAGAGTGTAGCAAGCGGCGTCGCTGACATCGGTATCGTTGGCGAGAATGAATTTGTGGAAAGAGGTGAAAATGCCCAGATTATTGATCGTCTTGGTTTTAGCAAATGTCGCTTGAGTCTTGCAATACCTAAGAAAATTGATTATCCTGGTTTGCAGTGGTTTAATGGCAAGAAAATTGCAACTTCTTATCCCAACATCCTTCGCAATTTCATGAAGCAGAGAGGTATCAAGGCTGATATTCATGTCATTACTGGTTCTGTGGAAATTAGTCCTGGTATCGGTCTTGCTGATGGTATCTTTGATATCGTAAGTTCTGGCTCTACCCTTGTCAGCAATAATTTGGCAGAGGTGGAAGTCGTGATGAAGAGCGAGGCTTTGCTTATCGGTAATTGGAATATGGATGAAGAGAAGCATCAGATTCTGAACGAAATGTTGTTCCGTTTCGAAGCTGTGCGTTCTGCTCAGGACAAGAAGTATGTGATGATGAATGCACCAAAGTCTAAGGTGAAGGAAATCACGGATGTCTTGCCTGGTATCAAGAGTCCTACAATCATCCCATTGGCTGATGATGAGTGGTGCAGTATCCATACGGTTCTCGATGAGAAGAGATTCTGGGAAATCATCGGAAAACTCAAGGAGCTGGATGCTCAGGGTATTCTGGTTACTCCTATCGAGAAGATGATCTTGTAAAAAGAGTTGTGATCATATCTGTCTTCTATCCGGAACTTTGAAGCGATTTTATGTTCTGGGAGTTAGAAACAAATATAAAAGTAAATTAATAATAATATAAGGAATGAAGGTAATTTGTTATCCTGCAAAGGAAGAATGGGACGAATTAGTGAAACGTCCACACCTGGATATTTCAGAGCTTAATGCTACTGTAGAAGGTGTTCTCAATGATGTAAAGAATAATGGCGATAGCGCAGTTATACGTTATGAAGAGAAATTCGACCATGCTCATTTGGACTCTTTATCTGTATCTGATGCAGAAATGGAAGAGGCTGAGAGTCTGGTTTCTCTTGAACTGAAGCATGCGTTGGAGTTAGCCCATCATAACATTTCTTCATTCCATCAGAGCCAGCAGTTTCATGGAGAAAAGGTGGAAACAATCTCTGGTGTGACTTGTTGGCAAAAAAGTGTTGCCATAGAGAAAGTTGGCCTCTATATTCCTGGAGGTACGGCTCCTCTCTTTTCTACGGTCCTGATGCTTGCAACACCTGCCAAGATTGCCGGTTGTAAGGAAATTGTACTGTGTACTCCTCCTAACAGAGAAGGCAAAGTGAACCCTGCCATCTTGATGGCGGCTAAGATTGCTGGTGTGAGCAAGATATTTAAAATCGGTGGTGTTCAGGCTATTGGTGCGATGGCATATGGCACAGAGAGTGTTCCAAAGGTATATAAAATCTTTGGTCCAGGCAATCAGTACGTCATGGCTGCTAAACAACATGTTTCTTTACACGATGTGGCTATTGATATGCCTGCGGGTCCTTCTGAAGTATGTGTTATTGCGGATGAAACCAGTAATCCTGTGTTTGTTGCTGCCGATTTGCTTTCTCAGGCTGAGCATGGTGTTGATTCTCAGGTTTTCCTAATCTCTACATCTGAAGAGATGATAGAGAAAGTGAAGGATGAGGTGGAAAAACAACTCGAACAATTGCCGAGAAAGGGGATGGCAGCCAAGTCTTTGGATAATTCTAAACTTGTCTTGGTGAAGGATTATGACGAGGCCATCGAACTCAGCAACACTTATGCGCCTGAACATTTGATTATCGCCACTCGCAATTATGATGAATTGGCTGAGAAAGTGGTAAATGCAGGTAGTGTATTCTTGGGACAGTATGCTTGCGAAAGTGCTGGCGACTATGCCAGTGGTACGAATCATACCCTTCCTACTCATGGTTATGCGCTGGCATATAATGGCGTCAATCTGGATAGTTATAACCGCAAGATCACGTTCCAGCATTTGACTGATGAAGGTATCAGAAGTATCGGTAACGCTGTAGTTGTAATGGCTGAAAACGAACAGTTGGAGGCTCATGCCAATGCGATGCGCGTGAGAGTTGATGAAGTGGGCAAATAGTTTTGTCTATTTCGACGTTTTAATTTTAAGTATCTATTTTTGAAATATGAAAGAATTAAAAGAACTCTGTAGAGCCAATATTTGGAACCTTTCTCCTTATAGTTGTGCAAGAACAGAATTTTCCGGTAAGAAAGCTCACAACTTTCTGGATGCCAACGAGAATCCGTATAATGATCCCTATAATCGTTATCCGGATCCTTTCCAGACGGATGTGAAAAAGGTCTTGAGCAAGATCAAGGACGTACCTGTGGAGAATATATTTTTGGGAAATGGAAGTGATGAGGCTATTGACTTGGTGTATCGTATCTTCTGTAATCCGGGAATAGACAATGTGGTTTCCATAGCTCCTACTTATGGCATGTATCAGGTATGTGCTGACGTGAATGATGTGGAATATCGCCAGGTGTTGCTGGATGAAAATTATCAGATTACGGCAGATAAGTTACTGAGTGCTTGTGATGACCATACCAAGGTTATCTGGATTTGTAGTCCGAATAATCCTACGGGCAATCTGATCAATCCGGAAGCAATCGTTGGTGTATTGCAGCGTTTTGATGGCATCGTAGTCTTGGATGAGGCTTATAGTGATTTCTCCAGTATTCAGCCGTTCAGATCATACTTGTCTAAATTCCCTAATATGATTGTGCTCAACACCATGAGTAAAGCCTGGGGATGTGCTGCTTTGAGATTGGGTATGGCTTTTGCCAGCAAGGATATTATCGATTTGTTCAACAAGGTGAAATATCCTTATAATGTGAATTTACTTACCCAGCAGCATGCACTGGATGTTTTGAATGATCCATATCAGGTAGATGAATGGGTGAAGAATCTGTTGCAGGAAAGAGGAAAAATGGTGACTGCTTTTACGGAACTTCCTATCTGCGTAAAAGTTTATCCTACTGATGCCAATTTCTTCTTGGCGAAAATGACGGATGCGCAGGCTATATACGATTATTTGGTTGATAAGGGCATCATCGTTCGCAACAGAAATAGAGTGCAGCTTTGTGAGAACTGCCTGCGAATTACGATCGGTAAAAAGAGTGAGAATATAGAATTGTTATCAGCTCTTCGACAATATCAATAAACAATAAAAGCTCGGAAGGAAATCTTTCGAGCTTTATTGTTTAATAAAAAGTGTATAGTTTAGAATTTGATATTCTTCTTTTTACCCTTACTTTCGTTGCCCACTCTATCTAATGCGGTTACAATGTAGGTAGTTTTACCATCCTTGAGATATGGTACTTTCACGTTGTGATCGTAGGTGATCTTCATAATTTTGGATGCATCGTTTAAGTCAATAGGTTCACCTTCCTTAAATTGATAGACAACAAATCTATTGGCCACATCACCCCATTTTTTCCCTTTAGGAGTTTTCCATTTCAATATAGGTCCCTGCTCTGTCCATTTAAGTTTTAGACCTCTAACGTCTTTTGGACTTTTATGATCCAAGAAAGTCATAAGAGGTGGCAATGCAGGATATTTCCAATAGTAATCTCTTAAAGTATGACCAATATTTCCAACGTTGTCAGCAGCTGTCTTGGCGTACCATAAAACAGTTCCCTTTACATTCTGCATTTGCTGGTGTAACTTGTGCTTGGCTGGAAGCTGATGACTTCTTGGATTTTCTGGGTCAGCAAACTTCGCTGTTCGTTCAATGTCTTCGCCAATAAATAAAGGTCTTTTGCCTGCATACTTGTTCCACCAGGTAATAAGGGTCTTATAATCAGCAGCTTTATGTCCGATTTCCCAATACAATTGAGGAACGCAGTAGTCTATCCAACCATTGTTCACCCACAAAAGTACATCTGCATAAAGGTCATCGAAATTTTGCAAACCATTCGTTTCAGAACCATTTGGATCATTTCTTTTATTTCGATAAATACCAAAAGGAGAAACACCAAATTTTACCCAAGGTTTTACATGATGTATAGTCTCCCCCAATTGCTTTACAAATCTGCTTACGTTATCTCTTCGCCAATCTCCAATATTCCAATAGCCATGAGAGTTCTGCTGATACAGGGCTTGGTCTGGAATCTGTTTGCCTGCTACTGGATAAGGATAGAAATAGTCATCTATATGAAAGCCATCTACATCATATCTGCTGACGATGTCTGAAGCCACTTTGCAGACGTAATCTGCAGATTCTTGCAAACCAGGATTGAGAAGCACTAAATTATCATAGGAAAAACATAATTTAGGTTGTTTTACGACAACACTGTTTTTGCTAAGTTGTGACATGCTTGTGGATCCGTGTTTCGCGCGGTATGGATTGATCCAGGCATGAATTTCCATTCCTCTTTTATGGCATTGTTCTACCATCCATGCCAAAGGGTCCCAATAAGGATTCGGAGCCTGTCCCTGGGTTCCTGTCAGAAATTTACTCCATGGTTCCAGTTGGCTCTCATAAAGGGCATCACATTCCGCTCTCACTTGAAAGATAATGGCATTGACGCCATCTTTTTCCAACTCGTCCAGTTGCTTGCTGAGCATAGACTGGATCTGCTGAGTGCTTTTACCCATAAATTGACCGTTGACACATTGGATCCATGCGCCACGGAATTCACGTTTGTTTTGTGCTGATGCGCCCAATGTAAGGAAAAGGGCCATCGCTAAAATGATTAGATTCTTATACATTTTAATTTATATTATTTGTTTATTCTTCGTCTCTTAATTTTGGTAGTGAAATATGGTATCTTACTGCCAAGAATCGGATAGCGCAAACGATAGCAAATGTGGCAATGACCGTGATGTATAGGCTAACCTGCAGCCAGCTCAGCAACCAGTATGTGAGTCCTCCCACTACACAAGCCATAGCGTATATTTCCTTTCTGAAGATTACAGGTTCTTCGTTGAGCAGCACATCTCTGATCACTCCTCCGGCAGCTCCCGTAATGCATCCCATAATGATAGCTACCCAAAATGGGAAGCCACATTCCAATGTTTTTTGAATGCCCGCTATATTGAATAAGGCCAAACCTAATGTGTCGAATAAAAACCAAGTAGTATCCAGACGTCTGAGATAATGGTGGCATACTATTACGACACATTGTGCAAATAGCGTACATATCATGTATATCGGACTGAGCATCCAGAAAGGTCTTACACCTAACATGACATCTCGTATGGTTCCTCCTCCTATTGCCACAGCAATACCGCATACAAAGCCTCCCAGCCAGTCGTAATGTTTGCTGGCTGCGAGTCTTATGCCTGACAATGCAAAGGCAAATGTTCCTATGAATTCTATTACACGTTGTAGTGTAATGACAAATTCCGGGTCATGATTGATCATCATTTCGTTATTCTCCTACTAATGTTTTTGTTATATTTTGATTGATTGAATGTATTATTCCTTGAATCTATCTCCCCAACAGGTTACCATCCAATTATATAATTTTTCTTCATTAGGAGAGTGCTGCGCATGCCAGAATCTCTCATTTTGAATTTCAGTAGGAAGGTATTGTTGGCTGGTGAAGTGTCCTGGATAGTCATGTGGATATTTATATCCGTCATGGTAGCCCAATTCTGCCATTAATTGGGTTGGAGCATTTCGGATATGCAGCGGAACAGGAAGATTTCCTGTTTCCCGCACTCTTGCTATTGCTGCATTGATGCCTAAATATGCACTGTTGCTCTTAGGACTGGTGGCAAGATAAACCACTGCTTCGGCTAATGCAATTCGTGCTTCAGGCCATCCGATTTTCATGACCGTATCAAAAGCTGCATTTGCCAAGAGTAAAGCATTCGGATTGGCAAGTCCGATGTCCTCGCTGGCACTGATGACCACTCTTCTCGCAATAAATTGTGGGTCCTCGCCTCCTTCTATCATTCTTGCCATCCAATATAATGCTGCATCTGGATCACTTCCTCGGATACTCTTGATGAACGCAGAGATAATGTCATAATGCATTTCTCCCTGTTTATCATAAGCAAGAGGATTTTGCTGGAGTTCCCTTTCTACTACCTCGTCTGTGATGATTATTTCATCCGAAGAGAAAGAATTCACGATCAATTCCAATATGTTCAGCAGTTTGCGGGCATCGCCACCACTATACCTTAGCATCGCACCCGTTTCCTTCAACGTTATGTCTTTCTCTTTGAGAACGACATCTTTATGGATAGCTCTTTCAAGAAGCCCCTGTAAGTCGTCTTTTCCTAAAGGTTTCAGAACATAAAGTTGGCATCGGGAAAGTAAAGGTCGTATTACCTCAAAGGAAGGATTTTCTGTGGTTGCTCCGATGAGGGTAACAATGCCTTTCTCTACTGCTCCCAATAATGAATCTTGCTGACTTTTGGAGAAACGATGGATTTCGTCAATAAACAGTATGGGAGAAGCGGAGTCGAAAAAACGGTTGTTTTTGGCTCTTTCTATCACTTCCCTGACATCCTTCACACCGCTTGTCACTGCGCTCAAAGTATAAAAAGGTACTTTGAGCGTGTGAGCGATAATTTGTGCCAATGTTGTCTTGCCTACACCAGGAGGTCCCCAAAGGATAAAAGAGGAAATTCTTCCTGCATCTATCATCTTACGGAGTATAGCTCCTTCACCTACTAAGTGTTTTTGGCCAACGTAGTCGTCAAGAGAACGTGGTCGCATTCTTTCTGCTAAGGGTTCACTCATTTTCTTTACATTTTATGATCTGTTTCCAAATATGAGAATACAATATTTTGTATGACTTGTATTCATTGCGTCTGTCGTCATGAGATTTTGTCCCATCATTCCTATCATGATTTCATCCTATCATTTATATAATAATGTGGATGTGGAGTATGGATATCTCTGCCTTATTTATTTCCTTCAGAAGAAACCAGGTTCCCCATCAGTTTTTGTAATTCGATGACGCTTTGATTATAGTCATTGATTGCTGCGGCTTTCTTCATGTAGAAGTCGATGCTGCTGTTTAGCGCTTCAACATATTCAATATATGATATTTCGCCATTTTCATATTCTGCCTGGCTCATTTCTTCCAGTTTCTGGTTGTCTTGCCTGCCTTCCTCCTGATAATATTTCATTCGGACAAATGCTTCATTGCACTTACTCAAGCATGCATGATATTCTTGTTGCTTATCCAACTGCTCTTGCTTGATTTCATATTCTGCAATTTCTTTATCTTTTTTGGCAGCCTTGATTCGGGCTTTGGTTGCACCATAAAAGAGTGGAATCCCCACTCCAACTTCAAATCCCATAAAGTTGCCTCCTTCAAACCTGTTTCTGTTGACATGGTATGGATCCCATGAGGAGATGACCATCTGGTTGCGAAGGGAAAGACTGAGAGAGGGTGCATAGCCGTTTTTTGCAACGCTGACTGCTTTGTCTGCTGCGGTAATTCTATCTTGCGCATATTGTCCTTCTGGAGTAAGCTGGTAGTTGAAACTGTTTTGTACCCAATCCAAAGCTACTAAGTTCCGGTCTGCAGGTTTAATGGGTTCATCACTATTTACCAAACCAGATAATAGGAGTTGCTTACTTTCGATTCCGCTGAGAACATTCGTCATTTCTAACTTGTTTTCACGATGCATTCTATTGGCTGAAAGTAATTCCAGTTGGCGTGTTTCTCCCGCCTTGAATCGCGCTTCAGCTATTGTCCGATAACGGTTGAGAATGCTGTCCTGCTTGTTGAGAATGTTTAAACGTTCATATTCGTATATCAACTGATAGTAATTGCTTTTAATCTGATAAATAAGTTCAGATAATACTACATTCTTCTTACTCTTTTCAGCTTGAGTTTCCGCTTTTAATTGCTTGTTCTTGGCAATATAAAGAGTGGGAAATTCTATACTTTGAGTGAGAGAAATGGAATTGTCCGTACTTCCTCCTGATGTTGGATCCTGTGACAGCGTCAAGTCGGTTTTGTCAATATCCCATGCTGTGGCCTGAAGGTTTTTGGCACGTTCTATCGACTTGTTTGCTGCAAGAATCTTATAATTCTTTTCGTATGCCATATTCAGGCATTGCTGTAAATTGAGTACTTTGTGTTGTGCTTGTATATTGCTACACAAACACAACAAAGTAATATATATTATTGCTCTTTTCATATAACCACTTATTTCTTAGTAAACGTTTTGTAAATTGCAGGTAAAACCAACAAAGTCAATAATGTAGAAGTGATGAGTCCACCGATAACAACAGTAGCCAAAGGTCTTTGTACCTCTGCTCCATCTCCGTGTGACAAAGCCATCGGTAAAAATCCTAACGATGCTACGAGTGCAGTCATTAATACTGGGCGGAGTCTGATCATACAACTATCAATAATTCTGGTGTGAATAAGTTGGGTGTTACTGAGCCCAGACTCTATTGCTTTTGATGAAAACTGATTCTTCTGCATTTGATTCATTTCACCGATGAGTACAATTCCGTTAAGAACTGCAACGCCAAACAGGGCAATGAATCCAACTCCGGCTGAAATGGAGAAAGGCATACCTCTAAACCATAATGCCCATACTCCTCCTATGGCAGCCAATGGAATTGCCGAGAATACGAACAGACTTTCTCTTACGTTTTTAACTGTTGCATAAAGTAACAGGAAGATAATGATAAGCGCCAATGGCACTACTATCATCAATCGGTTAATTGCACTCTGTAAATTCTGGAACTCGCCACCATAGGTATAATAATATCCTTCCGGCAACTTCAGTTTCTCATCCAGCAGCTTCTGTATTTCATCCACTGTACTCTGCACGTCTCTACCTTTTATGTTGAAACCAACATAGATACGTCGGGCACCATTTTCATGAGAGATTTGTGCTGGAGCTGGTTCATAAATGATATCTGCAACCTGAGTTAATGGAATTGTTTTCCCGGAACCTATTGGGATGGCAAGATTTTGGATAGATGATACATTGCGGTCATTATTATCTAACCTTAATACAATGTCAAATTTCCGTTCTCCTTCATAAATGGAACCGGCTGTTCCGCCCGCAAATGAAGTTTCAAGTACTTGATTGATGTCATCAACGTTGATTCCGTATTCCGCCATCCTTTCATGATTATATACCACCTGAATCTGCGGTAAACCAGAAACCTGTTCTACAGATGTACCACTTACTCCCTGGATGCCACTAATCATCTTGCCTACATGTTCACCTAACTTAGTGAGTTCATCTAGATTATCTCCAAATATTTTGATTGCAACATCTTGCTTGATGCCAGTCAGCAACTCGTTATTGCGCATTTGGATAGGCTGTGATATTTCAGCCTCTAATCCCGGAATCGTATGGAGTGTTTCTTCCATCTTTTCCATGAGCTCTTCTGTTGTTTCAGCGGAAGTCCATTCTGCTTTTGGCTTGAGTGAAATCATGATGTCCGCTCTTTCGACAGGCATTGGGTCTGTTGGAATTTCGGCACTTCCTATACGGCTAACGACTTGTTTTACTTCCGGATATTCTGCCTTCAGCAGTTTCTCAGCCTTGGTACAACTCTCTACCATTTGCGAAAGAGAAGTTCCTTGCGACATACTCATTTCTACGGCAAAATCTCCTTCTTCCAAACTTGGGATAAATTCTCCTCCAAGAAACTTGAATGCCACAAGACTGACACAGAACAAAGCAACGGCACCTGTTATCACGTTCTTGTTTTGTTTCAGTACCCAGTTGAGGACAGGAAGATACCATTGCTGTATTTTCTTGACCATCTTGTCGGCGAAAGTCTCTTTCTTGCTGATCTTCTTGCTAAGGAAGAGGCTACTTGCCATCGGAACATACGTAAGTGACAATATGAAGGCACCGAGTATGGCAAAAAATACAGTGAGAGCCATCGGACGGAACATCTTGCCTTCAATGCCCACTAAGGTCATCAAAGGAACATATACGATCATAATCATGATTTCACCGAAGGCTGCACTTTGCCTGATACGTGAAGCAGAGAAATGAACTTCTTCATCCATCTCGGCTTGCGTGAGGCTCGTCTTCTGAGTTTTTTGGTTGATATGGGTAACTACGGCTTCCACAATAATGACAGCAGAATCCACAATCATACCGAAATCAATGGCTCCTAAACTCATCAGGTTGCCATCTATGCCAAAGGTCTTCATCATTCCAAAAGCGAATAGCATACTGAGTGGAATGATGCTTGCAACAACCAGTCCTGCTCTCCAGTTTCCTAAGAAAATGACCAATACAAAGATGACAATGAGGCCTCCCATGATCAAGTTGTGCTCTATGGTTCCCTCAACACGCTTTACAAGATTTGTACGGTCAATGAAAGGTTCTATAATGACACCTTCTGGGAGGGATTTCTGAATCTGGGCAATTCTTGACTTGACATTTTTGCTTACTTCTTGGAAGTTTTCTCCTTTGAGCATAATAGCGATTCCGGCTACAACTTCTCCCTCGCCATTTCTCGTGACGGCACCAAAACGGGTTGCGTGACCTTCCTGTACCTTGGCGATGTCTCCGACTTTTATTGTTATTCCGTTGACATTCTTTACAGGTATGTTGGCGATATCATCAAAAGTCTTAGCCACACCAATAGCACGGATATAGTATTGGTTTGAGTTTTGCTCAATATAGCTTCCACCGGTATTGGCGTTGTTCTTTTGCAAGGCGTCGAAGACTTCGGATACAGTTATGCCATTAGCATTCAATCGGTCTGTGTTGATGGCTACTTCGTACTGTTTGACAAATCCTCCCCAACCGCTCACTTCTGCAACACCAGGAGTTCCTGAAAGTTGTTTTCTGACAATCCAATCTTGGATCGTGCGAAGTTGCGTGAGGGAATACTTGTTTTCATACCCTTTCTTGGTTCGTACTGTATAGTGATATATTTCTCCCAGCGCAGTAGCGATGGGTCCCATTTCTGTAGAAGTGTTCTTTGGCAACTCTTTTACTGCGTCGTTTAAAACCTGACTTACTTGAGAACGGGCCCAATAGATATCTGCCTGGTCATCAAAGATTAATGTTATAACTGATAATCCGCTTCTGGAAATGCTCCTTCGTTCTTGAAGGCGTGGTATATTGGCCAATGCCATCTCGATAGGAGTGGTTACATATTGTTCGACTTCCTGGGCACCCAGGGAAGGTGCTTGGGTAATTACTTGAACCTGATTATCGGTGATGTCTGGTGTAGAGTCAAACGGCAATGTAGCCAACGACCAAAGTCCCCAAACTATAAGCGATATAGTGAGGAAACCTACCACAAACTTGTGCTTGATGGAACTTGTAATTAGTTTCTGAAACATGATGTCCTTTTAAATTTGTAAATTGATTAATAATTTTAATTTCCGGACACTAATCTTCTTCTCCATGATCGCCAATCTGCGATGCCAGGTAGAAAGCATTATCAGTCACTATCTTTTGTCCATTCTGTATGTGCTTGCAGAGTGAAACCTCTGTATATCCGTCATTGCTGACTCCAGTTGTCACTTCATGTCGTGAAAAACTGTATTCTCCATTTTGTGGTTGTTTATTGAGTGCAAAGATATATTGTTTACCTTCTATATTAACAATAGCTTTGTTAGGAAGCGCAACACAAAGCTGGCGTCCTGTCGCTATTTGTCCGGATACATACATGCCATCAAAGAGGTTTGTGCCTCTGGTCGCATCAAGTTTGACATGTACAGCAACGCTTTTTGTTCCTTGGTTAAAGTATTCGTTCATACCATAGACATGACCGGAGACTTTTACGCCTGGTTGATTGGTGAGTGAGAGTAATACTCGGTTTCCAATCTTTACTTTATTCAGATCTCGTTCAAAAACATTCAAGTCACATTCTACAGCATTGTTATTTCTGATTTTCATCAAAGGCGTCTGCATGTCTGCGTAACTTCCCAAAGCTGCTGTAATTTCGCTTACCGTACCTTTGATAGGAGCATATAAAGGGAAGACAGTTGTAAATTTTCCCTTCGTCACAGATGCTGTAGAGATGCCCAACTGAGTCAGCTGGCGACCGATTCCTATAAGATTTGCTTTCGCCACCTTATAGTCTTTTTCAGATAAGAGTAGTGTTTTTTTGATACCGGCTCCTGCGGAGGCCAGTGTTTTCTGTCTTTCCATTTCAAGCTTCGCACTTTCCATTTCTTTATATGCAGAATAGTAGTCTTTCTGTAAAGATACGATTTCTGTATTTTCAATGGTTGCAACAACTTGTCCTTTATTGATCTGTTGACCTTCTTTCACAGAAATGGATTTGACGACACCGCCCATGAGGGAAGCCACGTCTGCCATATTCTGAGCCCTAAGAACTAATGTGCCGTTTACATGAAGCATTGCATCCAGTTCGCGCTTTTGAGCCTCTCCTAATTTGAGATCAATAGCATTCAGTTGTTTGCTGGTTAAAGGAATGTTTTGAAAATCCACTTCTTCTTCCTTTTCTTCATTCTCCTCCGTGTCTGCTTTACTTTCAGAATAAAAGCTGAAAGCAAAAAATGCGATTGCAGTACATACTACAATCAAAGATATTCTTTTCACCATTTTCTTATTTATTCTTTTGTTTAGTATTTGCTACTCAATCCAAGTTGCTTCTTTATAGATCAAGCAGTTTCTTTATAGATTCTGTCGCAATGAAATGATGGAATTTCATCTTAAGATGCGAGCGTCTTCAGTTATCAACTAAAGAAATGAAATGAAGTAAGAAAATGGAGGTCCCCGTAAAAAGCTATTCACAGAAACCCCTAACTTGATTGCCATAGTTTTTTGTTGCCATTTTGACATGACAATCTTGTAGCATGGGGTCAATTGAATAGAAGAAGGCAATAGGGCTACGAAAATATTTTTGTCGTAGTCCAGATGTTTGTATATGGATTTTATATTTTTGCCATTAGAGAAGAACTGATGCATCTGGTGAATATTGCATCCCTCATTGTCTTTCTCATGGTGTGCAGTATGCTTATCATTAATATTTCCATCATATTCGCATTGTTGTTCTATAAAACAAACTTGCCCCATATGATGGTGGTGAAGTATAATTGTAGATAGCAACAAAGCGCATGTTGCTATCCACATATTTAAAATATGAATTTTATACTTTACCATGATTGTAATATTAAGTCAGTTGATGTTTCTATACGATTGCAAAGTTACTATTTAAAATTGGCATTTCAAAATTCAAAGATGTTTTTTAACTAAATCTCGCTTAATTCAGTAAAAAAACGAAAAAAAATGATGTACTTAACGAAAAAGTTTATACTTTTGCTCTCAATTTATATAAAGGTGTTTTAATTCAATGTGCTATGTTTTGTAATGGACAGAAAAAATATCGATTATGTGTTGCAATATTGATTGTTGTTTCACTTTTGATTTGCATATATCTGATAGCTTTCAGTTGCTTCTTTTCTAAAAAGCAGATCCAATCGGCTATGATACCAGTCAAGGTTTACTCTCAATATGAAATATTGGATGGAGGAAAAGTGGTTTATCATTTTGATAAAGATACCATTTCTGCTACTGGATATTTCTTCAATAAATTCTTTTTTGTCCCTTCCTGTCAAGGTCGTATTTATGCTGATTTTGATAGTACTATCTGGCAAAATAAATATAAGGATGTAAATACGGAAAAATTGGTGCAACTTCATATCGATTCCTTGAAAACGAAGTATAGTCAGTCTAAGTGGATTGATGGTGAGTTGTCTTATTATTTGAAATGTCATAATGCCAGTGATGAAGGATTTTTTCGAATTTCTCAGGTTGTTTTAAAAGAAGAAAACCTTCGTGATTCTACTCGAAAGATGTTGGATTCTTTAAATCATCTGTCACATAAGTCTTTGAAGATAGTTCGTCACTTGGAATTCGTTGCGATTTGTCCTTCTGGTAAGGCTAATAGAAAACAAGTTGAGAAATTAAAACATGTTGGTGGAAATGTTTTCCAATTGTTCTCTGAAACGTTACCTGAAGAGTCATGTGCTTTGTCTTTTCATAAGTCAAAAGAATTGGCTTCTTTGAGTATTGTCCCTATTTTGTTTGATGCCAAATTGGATTATCTTTTGGGCACAACAGGAACTTATAATGGTGAGGTTGATTCTTTAGGATTGCCTCATGGTCATGGTGAATGGCAGGGCTTTACCGATGCTGCCTATTACCAGGGAAGCTGGAAACATGGAAAGCGTGATGGCTTTGGTTTTTCTGTTGCAGATAAAAGTCAGTTGCGCATAGGAGAATGGGTACTGGATAAATATAAAGGGGAACGATTGGTTTATAGTTCTGATCGAATCTACGGTATTGATATCTCTAAATATCAGCATGTTATAAAAGGTAAGAAATACAATATCGATTGGAAGCGCCTGCGTATTTCCCATCTTGGCAATATCAGTAAAAAAACAATTAATGGAGATGTTAATTATCCGATTAGTTTCATCTATATTAAAAGTACTGAAGGGGCAAGTTTGTTAAATCCTTTTTATAGAAAAGACTATGTGGCAGCACGGGCACATGGATATAAGGTAGGAAGTTATCATTTCTTTTCTACTCTAACTCCTGCTACTTTGCAGGCACGTCAATTCCTTAAAAATTCATATGTCAAATCGGGTGACTTGCCGCCTGTTCTTGATGTTGAGCCTACTAAAGCCCAAATTCAGAAGATGGGAGGCGTGGATGTCCTTTTGTCCAGAATGAGAATATGGTTAAGAATGGTTGAAAAAGAAACGGGTAAACGTCCTATTATTTATGTAAGTCAGACTTTTGTAAATCGCTATCTGAGCCAAGCGACAGATATAAAGCAAAAGTATCAGGTATGGATTGCAAGATATGGAGAATACAAGCCTGACATCAAGTTGGTTTTCTGGCAACTTTGTCCTGATGGTAGGGTTACTGGAATTCGGGGTCATGTAGATATCAATGTATTTAATGGTTATCATGATTCTTTCAAGCAGTTTATCTCTAATCTGAAGTGAACCGTAATAAAAAATATGCTTTTCTCCAAAAATATATTGTTAAAGTATATTAATGAAAATAACAATGATGCAATATTTTTCTTATATTTGCGTGGTATTATATATACGCAATTAAAAATAGGAGTAAAAAGCATAGGATGAGACAACTTAAGATTCAAAAAAGTATAACCAATCGTAACAGCGAGGCACTTGATAAGTATCTTGTTGAGATAGGTCGTGCCCCAATGGTGTCAATTGACGAAGAGATAGAATTGGCCCAAATCATTAAGAAAGGTGGTCGTGCTGCGGAAAGAGCAAAGAACAGATTAGTTGAGGCTAATCTTCGTTTTGTGGTCTCTGTTGCCAAACAGTATCAGCATCAGGGGTTAACTCTTACTGATTTAATTGATGAGGGTAATATCGGATTGATTAAAGCTGCAGAAAGATTTGATGAAACACGAGGCTTTAAGTTTATTTCTTATGCGGTTTGGTGGATTCGACAGAGTATTTTGCAAGCAATAGCTGAGCAAAGTAGAATAGTCAGACTTCCTCTTAATCAGGTTGGTTCCTTGAATAAGGTTAATCAGGAAAGTAATAGATTTGAACAAGAAAACCAGCGTCGCCCAAGTGTAGAAGAACTTGCACAGCGCACTGGTATAGATGAGGAAAAAATCTCTCAAAGCATGGCGGCAAGTGGTCATCATGTAAGTATTGATGCGCCTTTCGGTGAAGATGATGACAATTCTATGGTTGATGTCATGGCCAGTGGTGATGATAGTCGCACAGATAAGCATGTTGATCATGAAAGTATGGCTATGGAACTCCGTCAGGTTTTGGATAAGGTTCTTAAAGACAGGGAAAAGCAGATTGTTTGTGCCTGCTTTGGAATTGGAGAAACTGAAAAAGGATTGGAAGAAATTGGAGATAAAATGGGATTGACCCGAGAAAGAGTTCGTCAAATACGTGAGAAAAGTATTACAAAACTTAGAGATTCCGGAAATGTCAAAATTCTGATGAAATACTTAGGGTAATTTTTGAAAAAACATTTAATTCTCTTTGTTGTTTCATAAAAATATACTATCTTTGCAATCGGGTGCTTTTCCAAGCTCCCGATTTTTTGTTATGAGGCTTCTGGTTCATATTATAATCTGTATTTTCTTGTCTTTATCGCTGGATGGATATGCAAGGAATGTTACACCGAAAGACGATTTCCGCGATTCGGTGATGGATCGTATCTATCGATATTATCAGTTGTCTTATTCGCATTCCGAACAAACTCATGAGTCTTATGCATACACGAAATTTATGATGCGTACCAATCATCGCAACTTTACGTTGGCTATGGTTCCTTCGCTTTATGCGATAGCTCATGGTTCCGGTAGAGAATTTATGGGAGAATATTATAGTAAATACACGGTAAAAGAGAAGAATAAGATGACTCCTCATCGTTTACTATGTATTACTACAATTCCTCACAAAAGGAATGCGATGCCTTCCCTGCTGAATTACCTTACTCCGAATGTTTATGGTGAATGTCTTTTTCAAGACAATATATTGTCTCCCTATCATCGGTCAAACAGAAAATATTATAAATATATGGTCACGGCTCTTCCTTTTGGAAAGGCTCAGGTTTATGCCTACCCTAAATTGAAAAATACTCAATTGGTTACGAGTATGGCTATTGTGGATAGTCATACGGGTAGAATAAATTTGGTTGATTTTGAAGGTGAGTATGATATGACCCGCTTCTTTATCAGTGTAGTGATGAATAAAGAGGATTCTGTGGGTTCTTTGTATCCGAAGAAGTGTGACCTCAGAGCTAATTTCCGTTTTATGGGAAATCAGATAACGGCCAGATATTCTACTATTTATGGCTTGCCGAAATTATTGTCGGATTCTTTGAATAATGTTGAAGATACTACATTGATGGCAAAGGTGCGCCCTACCCCGTTGAATGAGGAGGAATTGCATTTCTTGAACCATTATTATCAGAAAAAGAATGAAAGGGATTCTTTGGCCAAAAACGAAAAACATAAAAAGTCTTTTGTAAAAGATGTGTTATGGGATATTGTGGGTGATAATGTCCTAAATCGTATCAAGCAAAATTTCGGAAAACAAAATCAGGGGTACCTTAGAATTAATCCTATTCTGAATCCTCTTTATATGGGTTATTCTGAAAGAAAGGGATTTGTGTATAAGTTTGATGTGCGAGGAAGTTATTCTTTTAGTGATGATGTGCAATTTGCTCTTCGCTTTAAAGCTGGTTATGCTTTCAAGCAGCATCGCTTCTATTTCAGTATTCCTGCTACTCTTAACTACAATAAAAAGCATGATGGATTTCTCCAGTTTGAACTGGGTAATGGTAACCGAATCAATACCAATGTTGTGGCTCGCCGTATATTGGATATCAGTGAGAAAAAAGATAGTCTTATCAATTTCCCATATGGTGATTATACGGCTTTTAAGGATAATTATTGGCGACTGACGAATCATTGGATGTTCAATAACTATATAGGTTTTGAGTTGGGAGTCATTGCCCATCAGCGTAAATCTATAAGTCCGGAATTTTATAAGGAAAACAATTTTCCAAGTTTGTATAGATCAGTTGCGCCAGCATTGGCTCTGGTTTGGCATCCTATCGGGAAAAACGGTCCTGTCGTAAAAGTTGATTATGAAAGAAGTTTTAATCATTTTCTTCATTCCAATATCAGCTACGAACGGGTTGAAATGGATATGCAAGATATTATCAACATGTCAAGAAGGCGGAGCCTTTCTTTGCGTTTGGGTTCTGGATTCTATACTCAGAAAGGTGACCATTGGTATTTTGTTGATTATACCAATTTTAGGGACAATAATTTACCTGGCGGCTGGAATGATGATTGGGCAGGCGAATTTGAATTGCTTAACTCAGGATGGTATAATGCATCAGATTATTATGTTCGTTCCAATGTTACCTATGAGTCGCCTGCGTTGTTTGCTGCCTGGTTGCCATGGGTTGGACGTTTTATAGAAAATGAACGATACTATGTCAATGCCCTCATGGTTAGACATCTTCATCCTTATACGGAATGGGGATACGGTTTCAAAACCCGTGTGGCTTCGGTAGGCATATTTGCTTCTTTTCAAAATACAAGATTCCAAGGAGTCGGTTGTAAATTCGGCTTCGAATTATTTAGGGAATGGTAATAACAATTTAATATACAAGCAATAAGATATGAATTCTCAACTTACTGTTTATAAAGCGAGTGCAGGTTCTGGAAAAACCTTTACTTTAGCTAAAGAGTATATGGTTTTGGTGATACAAGACCCATCTGCATACAGGAATATTCTTGCAGTAACATTTACTAACAAGGCTACTGAGGAAATGAAAAATAGAATCCTCAGCAAACTATATGGAATAGCGAACCGGCTGGATGACTCAAGAGATTACCTGGAGCAAATCAAAGGGGTATTATCCCAGATGTCAGAAGAGCAGATTATAGAAAATGCAGGTATTGCTTTGAAAAATCTTATCCACAATTATAATTATTTCCGCGTCGAAACGATTGATACATTCTTCCAAAGTGTACTTCGTAATCTGGCACGTGAACTTGATTTGACCGCTAATTTGAGAATTGGCCTTAATGATGTCCAGATAGAAGAACAGGCTGTAGATGAATTGATTGAAGAACTTCAGATGACAGACAAGCTTCTCTTTTGGATTATGGATTATATTAAGGAAAATATTGCAGATGACAAAAACTGGAATGTGATTAATCAAATAAAAGCTTTTGGACGGAACATCTTCAAGGATTTCTATAAGGATCATGCTGATGCGCTGAATAATTGTATTGAAAAAGAAGGCTTTTTCGAGGCTTTTTCTTCAAAATTGAGGAAAATGCAAGCAGAAGCTAAAGAGCATTTTGACCAGATTGCGGCTACCTTTTTTGATGCATTGGATGAAAACGGACTTTCTGCTGATGACTTTCAAAATAAGACCAGAGGTATATGGAGTTACTTTTCCAAATTGAAAAACGGTAAATTCAATGATGATGATTTGGTAAATGCTACATTGGTAAAATGTCTGGATAATGAAGAATCCTGGGTTAAAAAGTCTGATGCTAAAGCTGGTAATCCAGCATATGACTTAGTGGTTTCCCAACTCTTCCAACTGCTTCATTATTCGGAAAATTCAAGGCCCAAATTATTGCGTATCTATAAAAGTTGTGAACTTACTTTGCGCCATCTGAACCAATTACGTCTTTTGGGAAGTATTGAAAAGAGAGTCAGAGAAATGAACAGAGATGCCAACCGTTTTTTGCTTAGCGATACACAGACTCTTCTTCATTCTTTGATTCAGGATGAAGACTCCCCTTTCATCTTTGAGAAAATCGGTTCTCAGTTGGAGCATGTCATGATTGATGAGTTTCAAGATACCAGTACTGTGCAATGGAAAAACTTCAAGGTGCTGTTACAGGAGACAATGAGTCATCAGAATGCAGGAAATTTAATTGTAGGTGATGTAAAACAGAGTATTTACAGATGGCGTTCTGGAGATTGGCGTCTGCTTAATAATATAGAATCTGAGTTTCCATCTAATTATACAATTCAAATTGAGTCACTCTCTCACAATTATCGCTCAGACAGGAATATCGTAGAATTCAATAACGCTTTCTTCGAGGCTGCTGCTGAAAAAGAATATCAGGCCATAACGGATAAAGATTTACCTCATACTTTTTCCGACTCTGACTCCGACTCTGATGACTCCAGTGCTGCTCAACTCAAGAAAGCTTATAGTGATGTAAGGCAATGTGTGCCTCAGAAAAAGCCTGCATGTGGCTATGTAAGGATTAATCTCTTGGGACAGAAGAGTATCAAAGAAGATGAGAATTCTGAAAACTATCAGGACAAGATGATGGGTATGATTTTAGATACCATCAACGAACTTGTCGATGCGGGTGTAAAATACAAGAATATTGCCATATTAGTGAGAAGCAATAAGACCATACAGAATATTGCTGATTATCTGATGGCTAATAGTGCAACTCCATTGCCTTTGGTTTCTGATGAGGCTTTCAGACTGGATGCCTCTCAGGCCGTGAATGTGATGATTACTGCTCTTCGGTGTCTGGCTCGTCCGAATGATGACATTGCTAAGGCTGGCTTGATGAAATTCTGCATGAAATATCTGGCAGACAGGCAAATAGCTGAAAAATTCTTGGAAGAAAGAGAACTTTATTTGCAAAAGCCGCTTTTGGATTTGACAGAGTCCCTTTACAGTTACTTTAGATTGGGAGAAATAGAAACGCTCTCTCAACAAAGTTCATATGTAAGTGCATTCTATGACCAGTTGTCTTCTTATCTCTCAGATAATGGTGGCGATATCGATGATTTCTTGAATGAATGGGATGAGAATATTCACTCTAAAAGCATTCATAGTGATAAGGCTGACGGAATCAGGCTCTTGTCCATTCATAAAAGTAAAGGTCTGGAGTTTGACAATGTCATCATGCCTTTCTGTGATTGGGCGTTAGAGAAGACTGATACGATTTGGTGTACGCCTCAGGTTGCACCATTCAACGAACTTCCTTTGGTGCCTGTCGATTTTTCTGCAAAGAAAATGGTTGGTAGTATTTATGAGAAAGATTACTATCAGGAACATTTGCAGAATATGGTTGATAATTTGAATTTGCTATATGTAGGATTCACGCGAGCAGGTAAAAATCTGTTTGTATATGGTAAACGAGGTGCTGCTTCGCTGAGAAGTTTTATCATCGAAGATAGTCTGGAAGCTGTTTATAATACATTGAATGCCCAGAATGCTTCTGGTCAGTATGAGGAACAGACTCTCGAATTTCAAGGAAATGGAACTGACAAGAAAACCGATGATGTTTACTTCGAATATGGAGAGATAGATGCTTCTTCCAAAGAGGAAGCGTTTGCCGAAAATAATAATGTATTTATGCAGAAAGCGGTGAACTTGCCTGTGCAAATAAAGGTGAAATCTGATTTGCATTCCTTTAAACCAAGCCTGCAGAGTGAATTCTTTATGCATGGTGATGAGTCCGAGGAACAGCAGAAGTTCTATATTAAAATCGGAACGGTTCTTCATGAATTGTTTTCAAAGATAAAGACAAAGGCTGATGTTGAGTCGGTTTTGAAGCAACTAGAACTTGATGGTGTGCTTTATGATGAAAATATTTCGAAGGAAAAAATCGAAAAAATGTTGCGTGCTCGACTGAATAGTCCGCTTGTCAGTGAGTGGTTCTCTGATAAATGGAAAGTACTGAACGAAACCAGTATCCTCTATTTGGATAAGGATGGAAAGGTTTGTAAGGACCGTCCGGATCGTGTTCTTGTAGGAGAAAACGAGATTATCGTGATTGACTTCAAGTTTGGTAAGCCTCATGCAGAATATCATGACCAGGTAAGGCAATACATGTCTCAACTGAAGGGAATGGGGTATTCCTGCATAAAGGGTTATCTGTGGTACGTTTATCCTAATAAGGTGGAGAATGTTGTTCTTGAGGATTAATTTGTTTAATAATTTTGTTTGAAATTTACAATGAAATCATTTCTAAAATACGTTGCTGAAGATATCATTAAAGATTATGGTACAGACTTAAGTCGTATCATGGTTGTTTTTCCAAATAAGCGTGCCAGCCTTTTCTTAAATGAAGAGCTGATGAAAATCGTACAGAAACCATTTTGGAGCCCTAATTACATGACAATTAGTGATATGTTTCTCCAGAATACTTCTTTACAACTGGCAGACCCGATAAAATTAATCTGTGATTTGCACAAGTCGTTTGTGAAATGCACAGGTGTTGATGAAACGCTCGATCATTTTTATGGTTGGGGGCAACTTCTGTTGGCTGATTTTGATGATCTGGATAAAAATCTTGGTGATGCAAGGAAGATTTTTATTAATATTGCTGATCTTCATGAATTGGATGATGATAGTTATCTTGATGAAGAAAAACGAAGAATTCTGAAGAAATTCTTTGGCAATTTCAAAGATACCCAGAGCACGGAATTAAAACGCCGTTTCATGGCTTTGTGGAATCATTTGTATGATATTTATACGGATTTCAATCAGCGATTGGCAAGTCAGGGGCTTGCCTATGAAGGCGCTTTATATCGTCATGTGATTGAGGCTGACACTTTGAACCTGCGTTATGATACCTACTTGTTTGTAGGATTCAACATGATGCAGCAAGTAGAGACAGCCCTTTACAGGCGCATCAAGCAGGATGCTACTTGTCATTTTTACTGGGACTATGACAAATATTATGTTGGTCAGAATAAAAATGAAGCGGGTGTCTATATCAATCAATATCTGAAACTTTTCGGCAACAAGTTGTCTGAACCTTCGATTCAAAATGATATCTATAATAATCTGAACTCCAAAAAGAAGATTACGTATATCAATGCTGCAACTGAGAATATTCAGGCAAGATACGTAAATGATTGGTTGATGGAAAAGGTTGAGGATGATCATGGAAATCTGGTTCCACGCTATCAGACTGGCCGCAAAACAGCTATCGTGTTAGCTGATGAAAACTTGCTTTCTACCGTGATTCATTCCTTGCCTACAGAAATTGACAGTCATGTGAATATTACCTTAGGCTATCCGCTTAAGCAGACACCTTTTTACAGTCTGATCATGCAATTAATCAATCTTCAGACGATAGGAAGTGTCAAGGGGTCTACCGCTTTTCGTCTGCATTATGTGGTCAAGGCATTACGCCATCCTTATGCTAAGTATATCAGCTCAAATTATCAGGATCTTCTCAATAAAATAGAAGAACAGAAACTTTACTTTCTTGACAGAGATGTACTGTGTGTAGAGGAAGATGAAGGTATGAATATGATGTTCGCCGATTTGGAAGCCTCTGAAAATAGATGCCTGGCTTTAGTCGGTTATCTGGTTAACATACTCAGACTTATCGGTTCTCATGCAAATGATTTGGAGGATTCTCTGTTTCAGGAATCTCTCTTCAGAACTTATACCTTAATTAATAGGTTGAAATGTTTGGTTGAATCTGGCGATTTAGATATCGACATGATGACCTTGCAACGTCTTATTCAGCAACTTTTCCAAAGCACAAATGTGCCTTTTCATGGCGAACCGGTCATCGGTGTTCAAATAATGGGAGTTTTGGAAACCAGAAATTTGGACTTCGATCATATTCTCGTGTTGTCATGTAATGAAGGTAATTTGCCGAAAGGTGTCAATGATTCTTCGTTTATTCCCTACTCCATCCGTAAGGCTCATGGTCTGACTACTATTGATAATAAAGTGGCTATTTTTGCCTATTATTTTTACCGACTTATCCAAAGAGCACAGGATGTAACTCTTGCTTACAACAGTTCTACAGATGAAGGACATACTGGTGAAATGAGCCGTTTCATGCTCCAACTCTTAGTAGAAAGTAAACATGTGATACGCCGCAAAACGATAGTCTCAGGTCAAAATGTAGAAACTCATAAAGCGGAAGTTATAGTTAAAACTCCTAAGATGATGGAAATCTTAGATGAGCCTCGTCTGATAACTCCTACTTTCCTCAATACTTACATGAGATGTGCTAAGTCTTTCTATTACAAATACATAATGTCTATTCGAGAGCCGGAAGAACTTGAGGATGAAATGGATAATAGAATGTTTGGAAATATTTTCCATAGAGCAGCTCAGTTGTTTTATTTGAAATTCGCAAGTAGTTCTGATATTAAGGTTGAAACTGATGGGGAAAAATCCCTGATCAGACCTATCGTTATTACCAAAGGAGATATTCAGAATGCTATAAAAGATGAGAGTTTGCTTTACAGACTGGTCGATCAGGCTTTTAAGGAAGAACTGTTCAAAATCAAGGATCAGAAAAAATCTCCTCAATATAATGGTTTGCAGCTGATCAATCGTGAAGTAATTACCAATTATTTGAAACAGTTGCTGTATATTGATATGAAACTGGCTCCTTTTACCATCAAAGGTTTGGAGATTAAGGTAGAAAAGACTTTTGAATTCTCGACTCCTTCTGGTACAAAGATATTGAGATTGGGCGGATTCATAGACAGACTTGATGAAGTTTCGGCTTCTGAAAGTTCTGATAACAGTATTCTCGGAGAACGAATTAGGGTGATAGATTATAAAACGGGACGTATTCCTTCGTCATTACCTAAAGAAGTGGAGAGTCTGTTTGATCCAAATGAACTTGACAAACATACAGATTATTATCTGCAGGCTATGCTATATTCGTATATAGTCGAACAGAGCAAGAAGCTAAATCCTGCTAATGAGCCGGTAAGTCCTGGTCTCTTGTTTATTCAGCAATCTGGAGCAAGCGGGTATGAGCCAACATTGAAGTTTGGAAAAGACTACATTTCAGACGTATCTCCTTACAAAGAGAAATTCTTTGAAGGTTTAAATCATCTGATTTCAGATATATTTGATTCAAATTCGCAATTTGCTCCTACAGAGGATAAAAAACGCTGTGAATTATGTCCTTATAAGACTCTTTGCAAATAAATGTGATTGATAAACTCTGACAAGTAAATGTTTAAATTCTCTTAAAACTTACTTGTCAGAGTACCCTTTTCTTTCTATGGATACGTATTAATTTAAACTCAATTAAAAAATAATGTTAGATATTGCATATTATTTTATATTTTATGCAAGAATATTAACTATTTTGTCTATCTTTGCAGTATAAATAATAAACAGACAGAAAAATATGAAAAAAGCATTAGTAATTCTTCAGTTACTCATGGTAGTACTGTTTGCGCAAGCTCAGATGATGAACCCGGTAAAATTTACCAGTTCATTGAAAACAAATGGTACGCCTGAGGCAGAGATTGTGTTTACTGGTAAGATTCAACCAGGTTGGCACGTTTATTCAACAGGCTTAGGTGGTGATGGACCTATTTCTGCATCCTTCAATGTCAATAAGATGGATGGTGCTGAAGTTGTAGGCAAGTTGCAGCCACGAGGCAATGAAATTTCCAAGTTTGATAATCTTTTTGGTATGAAATTGCGCTACTTTGAGGGAAGCGTCACTTTCGTTCAGAAAATCAAATTCACAAAGCCTGATTACCATATTGACGTATATGTAGAATATGGTGCATGCAACGATCAGAACTGTATGCCTCCAAGTGAAGCAACCTTCAAGGGAAGTGGTAAGTCTCCTGCTGTAGATAATAAAGCTGCCAAGGAAGAAAAGGCACAGAAAGAGGATAAATTAGATCCAGCCGCGCTGGCTAAGGCAAAGGCTGATTCTCTGGCTAAGTTGAATGCAAATGCTGTAGCTGTAGATAGCACCCAGGCTTTGGATTCTGCAGCTCTTTCCTCTACCCTTCAGACTTTGGATACTAAGGAACTTTGGAAACCGGTAGTGAAAGAACTTCAGGCTTTTGGAGGCAATAATGATATCGCAAATCATTCACTTTTCTATATTTTCATCATGGGTTTAGTAGGTGGATTGCTGGCACTTGTTATGCCTTGTATCTGGCCTATTATTCCTATGACGGTAAGTTTCTTCCTGAAAAGAGCAAAGAATGACAAGAAGAAAGGTATTCGTGATGCGGTTACTTATGGCTTGTCTATTGTTGTCATTTATCTCGCTCTTGGCTTGATTATTACTGCCATTTTTGGTCCAAGTAAACTCAATGAGTTGTCAACAAGTGCTGTGTTCAATATCATATTGTTCCTGATGCTGGCAGTGTTTGCTTTCTCTTTCTTCGGTTGGTTTGAAATCAAGTTGCCAGACCGTTGGGGAAATGCCGTTGACAACAAGGCTTCCAATACTACAGGTCTGATTTCAATCTTCCTGATGGCATTTACGCTTGTATTGGTATCATTCTCTTGTACAGCCCCTATTATCGGTTTGCTTTTGGTTCAGACTGTAACATCAGGTGATTGGTTGGCTCCAACCATCGGTATGTTCGGTTTTGCCATTGCTCTTGCTTTGCCATTTACCTTGTTTGCATTGTTCCCATCATGGTTGAAGTCTGCTCCAAAGTCAGGTTCTTGGATGGAGACTATCAAGGTTGTGCTTGGTTTCGTAGAGTTGGCATTCTCTTTGAAGTTCCTCTCTGTAGCCGATCTCGCTTATGGTTGGCATATTCTTGACCGTGAGGTATTCTTGTGCTTGTGGATTGTTATTTTTGCAGCATTAGGATTGTATCTTATCGGTAAACTAAAGTTCCAGGTAGATGCTATCGGTGGCGATATCAATAAGCCAATGCCTGTTCCTTGCATCATGCTCGGTCTTTGCTCTCTTGCATTTGCCATCTATATGATTCCTGGTCTCTGGGGTGCTCCATGTAAGGCAGTAAGTGCTTTTGCTCCACCTGTCAACACACAGGATTTCAATCTCAATACAAAGACTGTAGAACCTGCATATAAGGATTATGAATTAGGTATGGCTGCTGCTAAGGCGTCTGGAAAACCTGTTTTGATCGACTTTACAGGATTTGGTTGTGTTAACTGCCGTAAGATGGAGGCTGCTGTTTGGACTGATCCTTCTGTGGCAGATAAGTTGTCCAAGGATTATGTTCTGATTTCTCTTTATGTGGATGATAAGACTCCTCTTCCAGAACCGATGGAAGTTACTTTCAATGGAGAGAAGAAGACTTTAAGAACTGTTGGAGATAAATGGAGTTACTTGCAGGCAAGTAAGTTTGGTGCCAATGCGCAGCCTTTCTATGTGGCAGTGGATGATGAAGGTAATCCTCTTACCGCTTCCTTCAGCTATAAGGAAGATGTTCCTGCATATTTGGATTTCTTGAACAAAGGTCTTGAAAATTTCAGAAAATAAGAATAATCAAAATTTTCTAAAATAAATATAAGTTAAAACCGGAGACTTTTTGGCATAAAAAGCCAAGGTCTCCGGTTTTTTTATATTTAGTGGCACACTATTTGTTATATAAATCGCAAGAAATTTAAATTATATAAGAATGAATACAAAGGAATTACCAGTATTATTGCTGACAGGTTATCTTGGCAGTGGTAAAACAACATTACTCAATAGAATATTGGGAAATAAAAAGGGTATTAAATTCGCTGTTATTGTAAATGATATTGGCGAAGTAAATATTGATGCAGCCTTGATTGAAAAAGGGGGCGTTGTAGGTCAGAAGGATGATTCTCTTGTTGCTCTTCAGAATGGTTGTATCTGTTGTACTTTGAAAATGGACTTGGTTGAGCAGCTGAAAGAGATTGCTGATATGAAGAAATTCGACTATATCGTAATCGAGGCCAGTGGTATCTGCGAACCAGCTCCTATTGCCCAGACCATTTGTTCTATTCCTTCTTTAGGTCCAGAATATATCAAGAATGGTGTGCTCCGTCTCGATAGTATCGTTACTGTAGTGGATGCTCTCCGTATGAAAGATGAATTCGCAAATGGCGATGACTTGATGAAGGATAATATCGATGAGGAGGATTTGGCTTCATTGGTTATTCAGCAAATCGAATTCTGTAATATTATCCTTTTGAATAAGGCTGCTGAGGTTGAACCAAAGGAACTGGAGAAACTGAAACAGATCATTCGTGCCATCCAACCTAAGGCAGAAATCTTTGAATGCAATTATGGTGATGTAGATTTGGATAAAATCGTCAATACTAAAAAGTTTGATTGGAATACTGTTGCTACATCTGCCGGTTGGATACAGGAAATTGAAGCTGAGCGTAACGGGAAGAATGAAGATGAACATGGTGATCATGATGAAGATGAACACGATGATCATGATGAAGATGATCACGACGAGCATGAGCATCATCACCACCATCATGAAGACGATCACGAACATCACCATGGTCATGAGCATCACCACCACCATCATGATCACGACCATGAGGAAGGTGAAGCTGAAGAGTATGGCATTGGAACATTCGTTTATTACAGCCGTAAGCCATTCGACTTGGGTTTGTTTGATGAGTTTGTTGCCAGAAAATGGCCTCGCGATGTTGTAAGAGCTAAAGGTATCTGCTATTTTGCTGACGAAAAAGATATGTGTTATGTCTTTGAACAGGCTGGTAAGCAGAAAACTGTTAAGCAGGCTGGACAATGGTTGGCAACGATGCCTAAGGATCAGTTGGAAGAGCTCCTTCAGCGAGAAGAACAGCTTCGAAAGGAATGGGATCCTGAGGTTGGCGACCGAATGGTTAAGATAGTCTTTATTGGTCAGCATTTACAGAAAGATGCTATTTGTGCAGAATTGGACAAGTGTCTGTGGGATTAGATTAGTCTGTCGGAAATAATTTTATAATAATGATAAAGGGTGAATCAAAAGTCTTTGACTCTTGGTTCACCCTTGTTGTTTATATATTTCAACTTTTTTTTATATTGCCCAAATTGTGGTTCTCGGTTTGGGTACTTGTTGCCCGCCTCGTGATCCCTCGTTGCCCGTCTCTTGTTCACCAGCTCCCCATCACGTGTTCCCCGAGGGACCGCTTGATGGGCATGGTAGGAACGCGGTTTTTGACGAAAATGCTCTGTAGTTTCCTATATTTAGTTGACTACATAGTTCCTTATTCCTATTGTAAGTTGA
>USJD01000003.1 GCA_900554835.1 uncultured Prevotella sp.
CAGCATCCGCTCACGGATGTAATCCTCCCTGATATAGAGCGAAATGCACCTCTGCCGCCCTCGCAAAATTGCGAAAGCGGTTGAGTGCCACAATATATTTCAGTTGCTGTACATTCATATCGTTATTCTATTTATATCAGCCAAGTACAGGGCTTATCTTGCCTTGAGCTTGCAGATGAGTTGAGTCATGTTGCCCATCGGACAGAAAACACACCAGGTTCTCGGACGGTAGAAGATGGTGAGGAGTACACCCACTATCAAGGAAGTGAGCATGATGCCATAGAGACCGAAGGCAAACTGCGCCTTCCAGGGTTCTATCTCTACAGGATATGCCCAGTGCCAGGGAACATCAAAGGTCCAGAGCAGATGAATGGTCTGATGGAGGTTCTCCGCACCCTTTGCCACCATCACTGTGAGGATGATCATCTGGATGAAGAAGAACATGAAGAAGAGCAGGAATCCATGACGGAACCATTTGGATGATAACCATCTTGGCGCTACCTTCCTGCGCGACCATCCCAGGGTGTTTCCTATCTGCAGGAAAAGCTGACCACGCCCACAATAGTTGTTGCAATATCCCTTGCCGCCTCCGAAAACAGCCATGAACAGCGGAATCATAAAACAGATGACTCCCAGCCACGCAAACACGATATTGAAGAATCCAAGGGTGAAATAGGTGGCGGATACCAGCCACAGATAATCACTCCACTTCTTGCTTTTTTGTCTTGCCATAAAAATGCTTTTAATCTGTTATCTCAATACCTTGTGCATGACTCCTGCCGGACAATTCCTTTCACAGATGCCGCAGCCTATGCACAGATCCTCATTCACTACTGCATAACATCCCCGGTAGATGCTGACGGCATCCTTGGGGCATACCTTTACGCAAACACCACATGCCACGCAGCGGTCGTGCTCGCTTTGAGCCTTGTATTTTGCCATCGCTTTCTACTGATCGGTTAGTTTTTCCAACTGCTCTTCCAGGAATTCTGCCGCATCGGCTACGCAGAGCGGGCATTCTCTGAGAACCTTTCCTGTGCCTACACCCTTGAGAAGCTTGCACTGGGTAGCTCCGTTGCGCTGCTGGAATTGGGTCATGATTTGTCGCATCGCCTTGACAGACTTTGCCTTATCCTTGGAGGCAAGCCCCAATACCACTCCTGCTCCCACGAGGGCACCGCAGGTTCCTTCCATATTACCCATACCGGCTGCAAAGGCATTACCCACATTCTTGAGGGTATCTTCGTCGATACCTGTATAATCATGATAGGTACAAACCACTGCCTGGGTACAGTTATGTGATCTACAACGCTTCTTCTCTGCTGCAATTTCTTTTCTTGTTTCCATTTTTATCTTGTTTGTTTGAAATTTACTGCAAAGATACGGCTTTTATGATAGATAAACGAAAGATTATAGCTATTATATTATAGATTCTGTCTATGCATACGAGTGCATACCCGTAAGGAAGTAATTTACACCGAAGTAAGTCATGGCAATGCTTAGGAATGCCAGAGTGATATAGATGTGATAGAAGAGTGGTTTGCGGAAGATAGGGAGGCTCTGCGTATGTGCCACCACGGCATAAATCATGAAAGTGATGAGTGCCCACGTCTCCTTGCTGTCCCAGCTCCAATAGTTTCCCCAACTTACATTCGCCCAAATGGCTCCAATGAAGATTCCAAATCCCATGGCTGTAAGGGCAGGATAGAGGAATATACGGCTTAATGCTTGTAGTTCCTCTCCATGAGATTGCAGGCAGATGCCCATGATCCCACAGATGAATGTAAGCGACAGGAGGGCGTAGCTCATCATGATGATGCTTACATGAATGCTGAGTAGCGGACTGTTCAGTACGGGCATCATCTGTCCGATGGCAGGATCCATCTGATTGATGTGGCTTACGAGTAGGAAGAAACCGGCAAGCAGGAAGCCAAATACCATCACGATGCGGATGCGGAACTGCATGAAGATGGAGATGAGCATTACCAACCATGCTACACTGAGCATGCTCTCATAGCCATTTGATAAAGGTATATTGCCACTGATAATCCATCTCAATGCCAAGCCGAAGGTCAAGGCGAGGAAAGAAATGCTGAGCAAGATTGGTAAGGCAACTTCCAAAGCCTTTACTTCACGATTTTTTGTCATGCGATAAATGGTGTATAAGAGGGCGATGAAACCCAATGTGAGGTTCACCATGAATAGAATGGTGGCGAAAGGAAAGGCATTGTTAATTCGTTCTGCCTGGTATTGGGTCTTTGACAGCAAAGAGTTTCCACCGCTTACCTCCTGATATTTCTTCATCTTGTCGAAGAAGATGTTCACACGGTCCATGTTACCTTTTTTTACATCGCCATAAAGCAATGAGAATACATTCTTGATATAGAGTGCATGTTGATGCTCTACGGCAAGTGGCAGTTTATCTACAGGAGCGAACCAGGTAGTGGTGCCCGACTTGATGAACGGATGATCCTTTGTGGCTTTTACGTTCTTGGTGAAGGTATAGGGAAGAACCTTTAATGAGATTCCTTCCCGCAACTCCATGATGATTCTTATTTTTCCATCTATGTCGGCGGCTTGTTGATGAAACTTGTCCTGCTGACCATTGTAGTATTCCTGTACATATTGTCCGATGGTATAGCCACCAATCTCACGATTGAAGAAAGTATTGAGCGAAGCATAGTCTGGCAGGTTCATCGCTGTTTTCATTTCTCCGCTCTTGATCTTGATGAAAGGTTCACTTGCCCAGATATTCCCATAGAATACCCAACCTGAGAGTACCTGTTCTGCTGTCAATCCCTGATAGCTTCTGGCTCCATATATCTTCTTGCAGAAATCCAGGGCGAAGGTCTGTACCGGACAGATGCGGTCGTTGTAGAGAATATGAAGCTCGCCAAACTTCTCTGCAGTTTCCTTTGGCAATACAGCATTTTGGAGATTGCCTGTTGCAGATTCTGCATGCAGAGTCTGTATGTTAGCCATGCTGAGGATGAGTGCTGTCATCAAGGCTCCCTTCTTGAGCAAAGGACTCTTCAGTAGTTTGCGATAACCGCCCTTAGGGTCGAAGAGCATCCATACGAGGGAGATGAAGAGCAGCGCATAGCCAGTATAGGTGACTGGTATGCCGTATGGATCGGCATTGATAGCGAGCACGCTTCCCTTGCCGTCTTCATCGTAAGATGACTGATAGAGACGGTAAGACCGGTGGGAATAGATGTTGTTCATCGAAACTTTGCCTTCACTCTTATCATCTCCGTCTATTACGGTGAATTTTGACGAATAGTCAGCCACGGCATTGGTTCCATCGTGCATCTTCGCTTCAAACTTTTGCAGGCAGAGCGAGAAAGGGAGTTTCTCTTCCTTCATGCCCTGCTCCTCATCCTGAGCCATATAAGTATCTGTAGGCTGACCGATGCGCAGATGAATCATACCCCGTTTAGCTGATACGTGCGTGAGTAGGGCACCAATGAGGATGATGATGAAGGAGAGATGGAGTGCCAATGTAGAAGCGCACTTCACTTTCCTTTTGATGATATAGAAAGCACCGAGGGCAGCAAGTACTGCCCAGAGAAGAATGAACCACCATGCCCCATAGTAGTGGGCATGGGCATAATCCGTGCCCTGGCTTTTCTCCACGATGGTGGCG
Source organism: uncultured Prevotella sp. (assembly GCA_900554835.1). Classification (GTDB taxonomy): domain Bacteria; phylum Bacteroidota; class Bacteroidia; order Bacteroidales; family Bacteroidaceae; genus Prevotella. Next base: position 3,647 of record USJD01000003.1, read on the forward strand.
GCTGCCATGCATACGAGCACAAGGATGTAAAGAATGAATATAATCTTTTTAACCATACTTAGTTGGAATCTTGATAGAATTTCCGCTGCAATATTATGATATTATTCAGAGACAAGCAAAATTTTATCTGTATATTTAGAGATTCTGATAAAAAAAGCTGCCAAATGCTTGTGATAGCCTGGCAGCTTTTCTTATCTCGTTCTAATGGCTTAGATAGCATTGATGAATGCCACCACAGCATCACGCTCTTCCTTGGTTGCGTTATAGAAGTTGAGTGCTGATTTGTATGCATCACTGCGCTGGTCATAGCAGTGCCACATGATAGCCTCTACTACGTTGCGGGCACGACAGTCGTGCAAACGGTCGCTGCGACCAGTCAGCATGCTTGACAAACCACGACCCCAAAGTGGAGTGGTGCGGCACCAGCCTGTACGGATGTCGTTTGCCATGAACAGACGGTGCTGTACCAAGTCGGTGTATGGATAGATGGTTTGGTTTGGATACTTTGGTAACATGGTGTTAGGATCCTGACTAATGCTCTTGGCGTAAGCCTTGATAGCGTTATCTACCCAATAGTTGTCTGCACCTGTTTTCCAAGATGGCTTGTGGCAAGTAGCGCATCCCCACTGAGTGAAGAGCTTCTTACCTTCCTGAACCTGTGCGTTGTCGAGGTTACGGGCAGCAGGAACAGCCAAACCACGATGCCAAACCATGAAGTCGTAATAATCCTTGTCGCTCATCTCTTCCTCACCATTGTATGGAGCACCATTCAAAAGGTATTTCTCGAAAGTAGCCGACTTGGATGCATTGTTGCAGCTCAGAATCTCGTTTACTCTCTCCTTGATACCTTCCTCAGTTCCATCAGCATAGTATGGGTGGAGTACAGAAGACTCGTCAGCACCATGCTTCTTGATATAGCTGATTACTTCTGGATTTTCACTCTGATACTTTGCCCAAGCTGGAGTGGTATAGAGGTAATGACGGTCGGAACGTGTTACATTGGTGATGTTCCAGATGGCATTGGCACCTGCACCATCCTGCAAGGAAGCACGCGTCATGGCATAGGTAAACTTCTTCACCTTCTTGGTTCCATCTGCCAAAGTGTACCAAGCACCTGAAGCCCAGTCGTTGGCAGCCTTGTCCCACATGCCTGGGTTCAATTCTACGTATTTCGCCTCATTCTGATAAACCTTCTTCATGTCATCCTGGTCGATGGCATCAAGCAAGCCTGTACCATAGATACCGATGGTTGATTCCAGACGGACCTCATAGTTGTCTGGCTTAGGATTGGTGTTGAATGCAGACTGAGGGATGGTAACCTCTGGATACTGCAAAGCGAAAGTTTCGCCATCCTTAGGGAACTTCATTGCCAAACCGCTTGGCATGGTTGTAACCTCATTCCACTGGATGTTAATCTGCTTCTCGTCGATAGGAGCTGAGAATGGAGTCATTGCCTTGGTCTGTGGCATACCTGTAACCTCAGATATGTAGCTGTTTGCTGCGTAAGCCTTTCCATCAGCGGTAGTACCTGCTGTAGGGTGATAAATTACGAGCAGATAGCCGTTGCCAAACTGGTCTGCCTGATACTGGTTCTGGAACTTACCATGACCATAGTTAGGATGGCAGTGGATACAACTGCTGCGAACCCATGCTGGGCCAAGACCCTTACGTGGAGCCTCTGTGATGGTGTAAAGGTGTTCGAAGAAATCCTCACCTTTGTTGAAACTGTTTGACAGTCCCTGGTTGGTGGTAGCTGGTGTTTCTGCCGAATAGCTCATACCTTCGTCAGTTCCAAGTTCGCCACCTGGATACCATTCTGATGCCTCAAAAACATCGTTTGCCTTACCAAACTGAGACTCACCATTTAACTTGTCATTGTTTACAACACTGTTATCGTCAGAGCAGGATGCCAAAGGCAATACGAGCAAGCCGAGCAATAACATTTTGCTAATTCTTTGATAAATCATAATGTTATTCTGTTTTATAATGTTTGTTTTCTCGTTTTACGCAGAATAGCATCTCACCAAAAAGCGTATGGTGAGATGCTTCCTGTATGTTTGTTTACCACAAGATTACTCTGGGTTAACTTCATCAAATTTCTTTCCCCATACAGTACTTACATACTTAACGAATGGGTAAGGCATACCGCCGATCTTGCTGATAGCGTTAGCGATGGCAGTCTCTACACGCTGACCCTCTGCAGATGCATTATCCTTGAAGAACTGATGGAAGCTATACTTAGCATTAGAGCTTGTACCATTAGTACCGCCATACCACAAGTTCTCGATAGAACGGATGTTGTTCTGGAAGTCGGTGATAGAGTTGTAGCTATATGGAGACTCTACGTAGCTGATATCACCTGCCTGGAATGGGTTGGCAATCTTGGCTGTACCTACCTCGTTAGAGATACCCCAAGCTGAACCTTCCTCCAAAGAGAGAAGCTGCTGGATGGCAGCCTTCAGTGTTGCAAACTTACTGATAGAAGTGTTACCTGCATTCTTCATGTTGGCAGCGTATGACTGACCCTTGTCTGTCAGGTACTCAAGACCTGCTGCCTTCACTGCTGCGAGACGGGAAGCGTTAGGATTCTCAGACCATGCTACCTCCAGCTCATATACGTGGTTTACCAAGTCCTCGATAACAGCCTCTGCATACTTCAGCTCCTCAGAACCCTTTACATCTGTAAAGCCATTGTATGTATCGTTACCTTTGAACTCAGCAACCTTACGTGGCTGTCCATCACGGAAGAGGATGAACTCAAGTGCGTGGAAACCAAGGATAGAAGCATCCTCAAGTGCATCTTCACTATACTGACCTGTAGCAAAGTAGCTGTGGAGGAGTGTACGGTTCAATGGCCATGAATCGATGTGTGGGTCGATATCAAAGTCTGATGCTGCACCACCGAGGAAAGCCTCGCTTTTCTCCCACAAGGCACGTGCGTCCTTGAAAGCTGCGCAGGCATTGTTGATGTTTTCCTGAGTCAGGTTGTTGGTATCTACACTCTTAGGAAGAGCTGTGTGCAACTTCTCTACAGCGTCAGCCAGTGACTTGTATGTTGGCTGGATGGTATTGTCAACAGCATTAGCACATACATTCTTCAGGTATGTTTCCTGATCTGCGCTCAAATTTGCGTTGTTTACTTTGCTGTAAGCTGCACGGAGCGCATTGCAAAGTTCATCGCAGGCATCCATGGCATCCTGACCATACTCCTTGTTGGTAAAGTCATTGTTCTCTACAGGATCATCATCACTGCTGCATGATGTGAAACCTAATGGCAACATAAAGGCTGCCATGAGCATTACTGCACTTTTAAAAAACTTTTTCATTTTTTATATAAATATTTTGTTATTGATATGTTTGTTTCAATCACTTTATATTAAGTTCTTCTGTAAGAATCTTTAGAGGAACCATCCTTCATAAGCCACACCGATGTTGATGGCTGGCTCGTTGTTGTACTGGCTCTTCAGGAAGCGATGTGAATATTCAGCCTTTACTACAATCTGTTTTACTGGATAGTAGTTGATACCTACTGCCATGCGCTGTACGTTGGTGTAATCGTATGAAGTATTCTTGGTCTTGGAAGCGTATGGATTATAGTGCTCATAACGGCCAAAGAGATACATCTTCTGGTTGGACTGACGGAGTTTCTCTATTTGTGAGAAAACATTGTAGCCTGCCTCGATTCCGTATGCAAAGGCATTCTTGCTGACGAATGCTGAGTGATGGAATGGAGAGAGACCATTCAGACGGTTGGTGAAATACTTCAATTGTTGTGCATCGCTCAAATAACCATAGTCTGCTTGACCACGCACAATCCAGTTGTGGTCATTGTATGTGAAATCGATGGCTCCGATAGCTACCACACCTTTGTACTTAGATTCAGCTCCATCCTTGTTGTTTGGATACGAGTTGCCGATGGCATGACCATAGTATCCGCTCAAACCGATGCGCAAGCCCTTGATGCAATAGTTGTCGATACGGAGTGCTGTACCATATTTGGTTGCAATCTCTCCCTCGGTAGGAGTACCTGGACCCTTGTTAATCCAGCCTGTATTGGTAAAGTTATCCGAGTTCAAACCTGCTAAGAATTGTAATTCATATCTCCAGCCCTTTGTCTTACCCCAGAAGCTAACACCTGTTTGATGCCAAGTGCTTGGCAGCACTGTGTTTTCTCCTTCTGGGCGATAAACAGTGAAGAAATTTAATGGCTCATGGTAAGCATTGTTCAAACCGACAGGCACTACGATGTGACCAGCCTTGATGTTTGCCCAACGGCCGAATGATTTCTGAATCCAGAACTGTTCGAGTTCTACCTCACCGCCTTTCTCTACTTCCTGTTCCCATTCGCCACCTTCTTCATCTTCTTTTTCGTAAGCCATTCCTACACCGCCATGCTCAAACTCAATCTCTGTACCCATGGTCCAACCTTTTCCGAAGTCGTAACCTAAATAGATAACTGCATGAGGAATATCAAAACGACCATGACTTGGATCTTTTTTGTGCTCATCTGCCAAGCTGTAACGGCTCACGTGGTCGCTATAAAAGTTGCGACTCAGAGCTACCTCTCCATATCCTCCGACGCTAAGTCGTTTACCATTTACGTGCTGCATAACACTGTCAGCAGCCACTGTCTGTGCGTTTGCACTGGCCAAGCCAGCAACCAAGGCTGCAGACATGAGTCCAATTCTCAAATTGTTCATTTCTTTATTTCTTTTGTTATCTTTATAATCTTTTTCCTTCATAATTCTAACCTATATATCATAGAGTTGGAACGGATAGAAAAGAAAAGTGCGGTTGTCTGCTTGCGGTCTCGACTTCAAGCGGTTATCCTTATATATAGGAACACAGCACTATCCACTCGGGAGTGGCAAGCATCACCGCACTATTCTGATTTCGGGTGCAAAGGTAAGGAGTTTTAAAAAAACTTGCAATACCTAAAAATCGGTAAACTTTAGCATCCCCATTTTTAGGTATTGCATGTTTCAGAGTTTTTTTGTATCTTTGCCGCCGAATAGCAGAATGAGAGTTTTGCTGTTGGGATACTTGACATTATGAATGTTTTCAAAATAGGTGACAAAGATGAAAAATCAAAAGATGTATGAAGCTGATGATAAGATGATCAGCATCATTAGAGACAATTATAACATCTTGCAGAGTCTTGGTAGCTTCGGCATCAATCTGGGATTCGGTGACAAGACGGTAGAAGAGGTATGCGCGGAACAGGGAGTGGATACTTATACTTTCTTGGCTGTAGTTAACTATGCTATGAATGGGTATAAGGAATATGATAATGCGGAACGTTTGTCCTTATCAACTTTGTTGCATTATCTTAAGGCTTCTCATGCTTATTACATTGATTTTCAATTACCTTTCATTCGTAAGGAATTGGTTGAGGCTTTGGATGAAAATGACAATTTAGCGCGTCTCATCCTCAAACTTTATGATGAATATGCTCATAGTATTATCAACCATATGAAGTATGAAGAAAAGTCGGTTTTCCCTTATGTTCAGTCACTTATAGAGGGTAATCCTCTTGCTGATTTCAATATAGAAACGTTCTCCAAGCATCATGTTCAGGTGGACCAGAAACTCAAGGAATTAAAAAATATCATCATCAAGTATCTTCCTTCTGATGGGTTGCACAATAATCAGCTAAGTGCTACACTTTATGATATATACAATAATGAGGAATGGCTTAAGCACCACTCTGAAGTAGAGGAGGAGATTTTTATTCCTGCCGTAAGAAATGCAGAACGTAAGTTGAAACAGAATGATGTCAGTGCGAAGATCTCTAATATGATATCCCAGACCCCACAGAACGATGAACAACTGAGTGATCGTGAGAAAGATGTCATTGTTGCTTTGGTTCAAGGTATGACCAATAAGGAGATAGCAGACCATCTCTTTATCTCTATCAATACGGTGATTACGCATCGAAGAAATATTGCACGAAAGCTTCAGATTCATTCACCTGCAGGTCTTACCATCTATGCGATAGTGAATAATCTCGTGGATATTTCAACGGTCAAACTATAATTTTTTCAATAGAAAGTCCTCGAATATATTCTTACTATCCCTATTTTTAGGTATTGCAGACATAAAAGAAAGCCTCCTGTCTAGAAAAAAGATAGGAGGCTTTCTTGTTTTTTATCGCAGTTTATACCTATTTGTGATGAGGCTTATATATGATTGATATCTACAAAACCATGCATGACTGCATAAATGGTAAGAGCGGAAACTGATTTGATACCTAATTTTTCTTGAATATTCTTTCGATGTGTTATCACAGTTGTCAATCCGATACATAGGAGATCGGCAATTTCTTTGTTAATCTTTCCTTGTGCAACCAATGAAAGTACTTCTATTTCCCGCCCGGTGAGTGTCTTTTCCTGTGTATGCCCTAATGCTTCTGGCAAATGTTCGCCATGTGGATGTCCTCTTTTCTGTAAACTGATGAGCTCCTTGATGAGTAACCCCTCTGATACATTGACGCATAGACAATGGAAATCATTCAGTTGTGACATCGGGTCGCTGCTGGGAGTGAGGACGATGGTCTTGTGTTTGTAATCTAAGAAGAAATTCCGATTGGCAAGTACGATTTGCATGGATACAAAGAAGTGGATGAAATGCTCTGGATTGGAAGCCTGCAATTCACCAAATGTACCAAATGCCTGAATCTGTGCAGAGGGGATGGCTGACTCGAGTAATTGTCTGAGTCCCATTACTGCCAGCGTGTTGCTTTCTACAATAGCAAACGCTGGTGCTTGTCTGCCAATTTGTTGTTTCTTCATTTCTTCTTTCATTTTATCTCTCTGTTTTTACTCCTTGTTAGGAATTTATAAAAAAGGTGTCAGCAGTTTGGCTGCAAACCATCCTTTGAATCTTTGCCAGCCTGTTCTCCATTCCCGCCAATTTTTCTCATTGAGCAGGAAACTATCTTTCTTCTCGCCATCGAAGAGATCTACAAGCTGGCGGGTTGTATGTGGGTCGATGATAACTGCATTTTCCTCATAATCCCAACGAAGACTTCTCGCATTGAGGTTGGCGCTGCCCACTGTACAGAATCTGCCATCTACCATGATAATCTTGGTATGATGGAAGCCCGGGGTGTACATCCAAATATTGCAACCTTCTTTCATCAACTTATGGGCATTATAAAATCCACAGTCGGGTGTCAGCGGTATATCACTCCTTGTACTGAGCATAATCTCAACCTTCACTCCTCGTTTTACCGCATTCTTTAATGCTTTCTTCAATTTGCGGCTTAAAGTGAAGTAGGGACTGATAATTTTGATACTGTCTTGGGCATCATTGATGGCATTCACGTAGAAGTATCGGATGATGTCCTTGGAAATGTGTGGTTCACGGTTGATGATGCCCACCATCTTATGATAGGCTGTTGCGGTAGTGTCTGGTTTCAGATTCTCTACAAGATATTCCTTTTTGGCTGCCCGATAGTATTCTGCACCATATATGTTTTGTCCACTTACTTTATTCCACATCTTGAGGAAGATTTTCTGCAGGGTATTCACTTCACTACCATCGATGCGACAATGCATGTCGTGCCATTCACCTACTACCTTTGTACCTTTTATATAATAGTCGGCAACGTTCATGCCACCTGTATAGGCGATTTGTCCGTCGATGACTACAATCTTACGGTGATCACGGTTGAACACTCCATGTACCCATGGGAATTTCATCGGTTTATATTCATAAATCTCGATGCCCATATTGCGTATTTTTTTGAGGTGCTTCTTTTTGAGCGGTTGATTGTTGGAAGCATTTCCGAAACCATCATAGAGTGCCCTTACCTTAACACCTTCCTTGACTTTCTCGCCAAGCAAATCAAATAGAAGTCCGGCAATACTATCGTTTCTGAAGTTGAAGTATTCCAAGTGTACGCTATGTTTGGCCTGTCGGATAGCCTGGAACATATCATCAAATTTCTCCTGACCGCTCATCAGAAGTGTAACAGAATTATCGTGAGAAAAGCTGATGCCTTTCCCACGAAGCTGATTGACGATCAATGAATCGCTTGTCTGTGCGCTGCACAGCGAACAAGAAAGCCACAATGTCGCAATGAATAATAAATATCTCATCTTATTAATCAATAACCTCTAAAATCAATAATCCATGAAAGAATCCCTCACAAAAGGAATCCCCGCGTAAAAAATCCGTGTAATCTGTGCATAAATCCCTTATACCATACAAGCATAATGATCGACGATTCCCATGAGATGGTTTTCCTGATCTACTACGAGTACAGTGTGAACCTTGTACTTGTGCATGATGCGTTGTATCTCGGAGATTTTGGTGTTTGGATTTACCATCTTCGGAGTAGTTGTCATGATGTCGCTCACAGTCTTGTTGAAGAATTCTGCCTGCCATTTTTCCATAGCACGACGGATGTCACCATCGGTAATCAATCCGATGACCTTCTTGTCCTCATCAAGCGATATTCCTAATCCTAACTTGCCCTTACTTACATGGATGATAGCTTCACCGAGATGCATTTCCTTAGGAATGATAGGCAAATCGTCGCTTCGCATGACATCCTCTGCAGTTGTCAGCAATCGTTTTCCTAACTCACCGCCTGGATGGAATTGCGCAAAATCACGAGGTTGGAAATGGCGCACCTGCATCAGCGCTATTGCCAAGGCATCACCCATGGCAAGTGCTGCTGTTGTGCTACTTGTTGGGGCGAGATTTAATGGGCAGGCTTCCTTCTTTACCTTTACTGTGATATGAAAGTTGGAGTATTTTGCCAACAGTGACTTCGGATTACCAGTTATGGAAATGATTGGGATGTTCATGTGAAGTACCATAGGAATGAATCGGAGCAATTCGTCAGTCTGACCGCTATTACTCAAAGCTAATACCACATCCTTATCTGTCATGACACCCAAATCGCCATGATACACATCGAGTGGGTTGATATAGAAAGCTGGTGTTCCGGTTGATGCAAGTGTAGCTGCTATTTTAGCTCCTACATGTCCACTTTTACCTACACCGGTTACGATGATTTTTCCCTGGCAGTTGTACATCATGTCAACTGCTTTTTCGAAGTTCTCGTCCAGGAAAGGGATTTGGTCAAGAATGGCCTGTGCCTCTTCTCGAAGTGCCTGTTCACCATAGGCACGGACGGTTTTGTCCTCTATATGGTTGTTCTTTTCTGTCATGATTGATGATTCTTAAACTGAAATGTTATGTGCTAAGCCAATAGATCAGCGATTAATGCTTCAAGCTTGTCCAATTCCAACATGTTAGCAGCATCGCTTTTTCCATGGTCTGGGTCAGGGTGTACTTCAAAGAAATAGCCTGTAGCACCGAAAGCTTTAGCTGCTTTAGCCATGGCTGGTACAAATTTACGGTCTCCAACGGTTTTTCCGTCACCAGCACTTGGACGTTGTACGCTATGGGTACAATCCATGATGACATTAGGTACAATCTCCTTCATATCTGGAATGTTACGGAAATCAACAACCAGATTGTTATATCCGAAACAGTTGCCGCGTTCTGTAAGCCATACTTCCTTGGCACCGCTATCCAGTGCTTTCTCCACAGGATAGCGCATATCTCTACCGCTCAAGAACTGAGCTTTCTTGATGTTTACAATTTTACCGGTCTTTGCAGCAGCCACTAATAGATCGGTCTGGCGGCAGAGGAAAGCTGGAATCTGAAGTACATCACATACTTCACCTGCAGCTTCTGCTTGATAGCTCTCGTGAATATCAGTGAGTACACGTAAGCCGTACTTCTCCTTGATATCGCTGAGCATCTGCAAGCCTTTTTCTATGCCTGGTCCACGGAAAGAGTGGATAGATGTGCGGTTAGCCTTGTCAAATGATGACTTAAATATGATGTCTGTTCCCAACTCCTGGTTGATGCGTACCAACTCCTGGGCTACTGTCTCCAGTAGCTCCATGGATTCAATGACGCATGGACCTGCTATAAATGTTGTTGCCATATCTTAATATTTTAATGTATCTAATTTTAATCTCCTAACTCTTGTTTCTTGACTCCTAATTCCTCTGTCGTTACGTTCTTGATTGTTATTTCACGTTGTGGGAAAGGAATCTCAATATTGTGCTCGTTGAGCGTATCGTAAATGCATTCCATGATGATACCATCGTCTGCATACTGTGTGAGTACGTTGACCCATACCAATATCTTAAGCGTGATACAGTTGTCATCAAAACTCTTCAAAACGATGCGTACACCTTTTTCATGATAGATGCAATCGAGTTTGTTGAGTGCCTCAATGAGTATCTTCTTAACTTCTTTTACGTTGGTACCGTATGCCACACCTACTTCTAATATGTCCAACTCATAACCATGATTTCGGGTCATATTTTTGTAGTTCTTGGCAAAGAGTTGAGAGTTCTGGAATGCTATGACGGAGCCGTCTGTAGCCTCCAGCATCGTGGAAGTATAGCTGATACTGCTTACGCGTCCACGGGTTCCTTCACAAATGATGTAGTCGCCAACTTTCACGCGACCCATCATGAGGGAAACACCATAGTAGATGTTCTCTAAGATGTCTTTCGATGCAAAACCCAGACCCGTTGATAAACCTGCGAAGATGGCCAATAACCAGGATTTGCCTACATGGAATATCGTGAGAGCTATCATCAGCCAGATGCCCCAGACCACTACCTGCAGCACATTCTTGAACATCATAATCTTGGAAGCTGCAGACGTCGGATCTGACTTCTCGAAATGATGGTGCATGATATCGGTGGTTGTGATATTCAGATAGTTGAACAGGAAGTAGAGGCATGCTACAAGACTTAAACTGTATAGAGATGCCGAGAAATTCTCACTGTCGATATAATGCTTGTTGAAAATCATCCAGGTTGTGTCGCTCATGTTGAATACCGCTGCCGCCCAGTAGATGGCAATAATAAATGAGAATACACCGGCTACAGGTAAAGCCACCTTATTGATAAAGCGGAAGAACCACTTGTCTGTAATAGGTTTGTGCTTTAAATTCTTGCGCTCTGCATATACCCCCAGCCAGTCTTTGATACAGGTGATACTCAGAATACAGGTAAGCTGCATCATCCACCAGATGATGATCTGTACGGCAAGCAGGGTAAAACCAATCCACGAACAGAATGTACTGACGGTGAATACTGCCAGTGATATCCATGTGTAAATCATGTCCAGACGTGGTACTTTCTTGTTGTGTCTTTGGATGACATTCCACTGCCATAAAGTGCAAAGCAACAGAATAGGTGGAAATATGAAGTTGACCAAATCGTTTGGAATCAAGATAATACGGAACGTAATGACGAAGAAGCCTATCAGCATCAATGGAGAATAGATGCGGAAAGCACTCTTGATCTGGTCATTGCCTACACGGAGTAGGAGAGAGATGAGAATAACACCCACCAACCAGGAAAATTCCACCAGCAAATCGCTTGCCATGATGATGAAATTCTGCTTGGTAATCATTCTAATAATCCCTAAAATAGCAGCAAAGGTAACAACGGTCATTGCCATGATGATACATGGACGCTTGGCCATGAAACTCTCCTTGATGCTTTCAAACCATCCTTTCTTGATGAGGAAAGTCATCAGGCAACGGATGGTCAGCAAGTTGAGGAAGACGGAAATGAGTCCATAGAAAATAATGATGCCGAAAAGAATGAAGATGATGCGTACATCCCATTGTGACATCATGCCTGGTGCTGGCTTGTATTTCTCGGTGACAGAACTTTTTGCTTCCCGATAGTTGTTGCCTAAGTTGCCTAATATCTTGAAATAGTTTTCTCCACCATTATTGAAGATGCTGGTTTGTATTTCGGAATATCTGATATTGGCATAGTCGTTGAGAGCCTTCAGCTTTTTGTCGGTCACATCGTATGCCTTGATGTATTCGTTGAGTTGCTGTTGCTTTTCTATCAGTTGTCTCCTGATATTAACGGCAAGGGTCAGATCCACATTGCGATTCACTTGGGCTTCCTTGGTCATGAATACGGTGTTCATACCATAAAGATAGTTGATGAGCGAGTCAAACCTTGCCACCTCAATATTATTTTGGTTGATCATATTGCGGAATGGGGCAGCTTTAGACTTAAATTTCCTGAACTGTTCAGTAGCTTCGTTGCAGGCATAGGTCAAGTCAAAGATATAACCATTCCTTTGTGAATAGAGCATGATGGAGTTCTGGTCTGCTTGCATCATGATATGAATAAGCTCTTTGATGACAGCTTGTTGCTGAGCCTTCGCCATTCTGTTCTGTTTTTCCAGATCTATGTGGTATTGTGTCAATTCTGTACGAAGCATGAAAAGTGTCGTGTCGAGGTTAGCTTCCTTCAGCACGGCATGAGTTGGCAATAAACACATAACCAACAATAAAAGGATAAACAGAATTTTCTTTTTCATAACAAATTTCATATTTGAGTGCAAAGTTACTTAAAATCAGAGATAATGCAAAATAATCGATAAACTTTTTCGTCTTTTGTTTGGTAATATTTGTTTCTTTTCTTAATTTTGCATAGAGAAAGTGCCTAATGAATTTAGAATATGGGTGCTTGTCGTATAATTGTATTAAGTGAAATATTCAATTGAATCATATAAGCATGTTGTATTTAATAGCTGATAGTGGCAGTACAAAGACGGATTGGAGTCTTGTAGAAACGGATGGTCGTGTTCTGACAACCTGTCAGTCGCAGGGTTTGAATCCTTATCATCTTCATGAGGATGAGATTCTCCGAATTTTGGATGAGGATGTGAAAGCTCCACTTTTAAATAAAATAGGTGAAGCATTGACAGGTTCGCTGATGGTGTTTTTCTATGGTAGCGGAATTACTGATTTCATGAAACCGAAGATGGAGGCTTTGCTTCATACTTCTTTTCCTGGAGCATCTTGTATAGCGGAGAGTGATATGCTGGGTGCTGCCCGTGCTTTGTTGGGCAGAGAGCAAGGTGCGGCTGTCATCTTGGGAACGGGCTCCAACAGTTGTCTTTATGATGGAGAAAGCATTGTTAGGGGAGTTCCTCCGTTGGGTTACATCCTCGGTGACGAGGGTAGTGGTACTGCAATTGGAAAGGCTTTCCTCAGATTGATATTGCGTGAACCTGTCATGTCTGCGGTAAAGGAAAGATTCTTTGCGTGGGCTGGTATGGACTATGCTGGTATCATTGATAGGATTTATCGACAGCCTTTGGCTAACCGTTTTCTGGCTTCCATCTCTACGTTTATCGGTGAATTACTTCAAGGTAAGGAAGATGCTAAGGACGGATTAACGGATGAGGAGTATAAATCCTTGAAAGAGATGTTGGTTCAGGTCTATCGTGATTTTGTTTCTCATATTCTATGTTCATATTCCTTGGCAGAAGATTCTGTTGGATTTGTAGGTAGTATTGCTTTCTATTTTCAGGAGTTTATCAGGGCTGCCATGGAAGAAGCAGGAATGAAAATGGGAGTAACCATGAGGTCTCCTATGGAAGGTTTGATTCGCTATCATTCGTCTAATTCCCCAAAAAGTTAATCACTCAATAGGAACTTGATTTTCAGGATGGCCCTAGGGCTTTTATTTTTGCGTGGGCAAGCAAAAATTTCTGCGTGCCCACGCAAAAATAATTATATCTCATGTTATTTCTTGTTTTATGGATAAGTATGTTATCTTCTCCTTCTCTTGTTGATTTGTTTCTTTTAAATGAAAAATACATGTTGATTTGTTTAGTTTATTACATTTTATACACCATTTATTAACCAAAAGATACAAATGTGTGCTTCTTTTTATGTACTTTTGCCAGCGATATATTATAATCACAAGGAATCATCTGTGTTTTATAGTGAACTAATGATACTAAAATCAATCACATTAGAACATAGTATAAACCTATACTTATTTAAATTTAAAACCTAAGTAATTATGAGAAAAACATCTCAACATTTCTCGCAGAGCCCAGTGCTCTGTAAAGTTGCTCTGGTAGCCATCATGTTGGCTTTCCAGGCACTGTTAGGAATCGGAGCGGGTGTCCTCAATGCTCAGACGGTTAAGGGAACAGTCATTTCTGGCAGTGACAATGAACCATTGATTGGTGCAAGTGTCATGGTACAGGGTACTAAGACGGGTTCTGTTACCGACTTGGATGGTAATTTTACCATCGAGGCAAAGAACGGACAAACGCTCGAAGTCTCTTATCTGGGATTCATTACCCAAAAAGTAAAAGTAAATGGTTCTGTTGTTCAAGTAACACTCCAGGAAGACAAACATTCGCTTGATGAGGTGGTGGTTGTTGGTTATGGTGTTCAGAAGAAAAAGTTGGTGACAGGTGCTACCGTTCAGTTGAAAGGTGACGATATTGCCAAACTCAACACCACCAATCCACTTTCTGCTATGCAGGGACAGACTCCTGGTGTCAACATCGTTTCTACTTCTGGTCAGCCAGGTGCTGCCATGAGTGTTACCATCCGTGGTTTGGGAACTGTAGGTAATTCACAGCCTCTTTATTTGATTGATGGAGTAGGTGGTGATATCACAACCCTGAACCCTGCTGACATCGAGAGTATCGACGTCTTGAAGGATGCTGCTTCTGCTGCTATCTATGGTGCGCAGGCTGCCAATGGTGTAGTCCTCGTAACTACCAAGAGTGGTAAGGAAGGGTCTGGAAAGATTACATACGATGGTTATGTAGGATGGCAGACCTTGGGCAGAAAGTTCAACATGCTCAACTCTAATCAGTACATGCAGATCATGGATGAGGCTCGTCTCAACTCTGGTATGTCTCCTGTAGATTGGACTTCTTTGAACGCCATTCGTGATATAGATGGTAATGTATATAATACAGACTGGATTGATCAGGCTGTAGATAATGGCGCCTTGACCACCAGCCACAGTTTGGCCTTTACCGGTGGTAGCAAGACTTCTACTTATTCTATTTCTGGCGGCTATACCGGACAGGATGGTTTGATTGGCGGTTCTGATGTCTCTTATTATAAAAGGTATAACCTCCGTGCCAATTCGGAACACAAAATGTATAATGGTTTGATTACTATTGGTGAGCATATCGGTTTTGTATATAAAGATAGCCGTGGTATGAATACCGGTAGTATCTGGAACAACAATCTCCGTGGTGCTTTTGCTACATCACCTTTGGTTCCTGTTTATGATGCAGACGGCAATTACTATTCTACTATCAATTCAGATTGGAATCCTAATGATGGCAACCCTTATGGTACCATGATGATGAACCGTTACAATCAGAGCAAGAATACTTCTGTGGATGCAAATGTCTATTTGCAGATTGAACCTATCAAGAACTTGAAGTTCAAGACAGTCTTTGCTGTGAATTATGGCGGTTCCAACTATCGTTCTTTTTCTCCAATCTACAAGTTCACTCCTCAGAGTGGTAATGGAGTAACATCTGTAAACCAGAGTCATGGTAATGGTACATCTTTGGTATGGACAAATACTTTGACTTATGATTTCGATATCAAGTCACATCATATCAGTGCTTTGATTGGTAGTGAGACCAGTAAGTATGATGGTAGTTCTACAGGTAGCTATGGCTTGAATTTGACTGCTGGCTTTGATGATTGGGAGCATGCTTATGTAGCCAATACAGAAATGAGCAATGAAAACCGAAAGATTAGTGGTGGTCCATACGATTCTACTCGTGGACAGTCTTTCTTCGCTCGTATGGGTTGGTCATGGAAGGATCGCTATATGGTGAATGCAACCATGCGTGCCGATGGTTCTTCTAAGTTTGCAAGAGGTCATCGTTGGGGCTATTTCCCTTCTGTTTCTGCAGGTTGGACAATTACTGAGGAAGATTTTATGAAATCAAGTGCTTCTTGGTTGGATTTCTTGAAACTTCGTCTTTCTTGGGGTCAGGTTGGTAATGCGAATATCAAGTGCTATCAGTATTTGGCTCCTGTATCTACATCCAATACCAATTATAACTTTGGTACTGATGGTGGTACTACTGGTTGGAACATGGGTGCTTATACCAGCCGTTTGGCGAATGAGAATGTGAAGTGGGAAACTTCTGAACAGTATAACGTTGGTTTGGATGCTCGTTTCCTCCGCCAGCGCCTCTCTTTGACTTTTGATGCATATGTCAAGAATACTAAGGATTGGTTGGTGCAGGCTCCTGTCTTGGCTACTGCTGGTACAGGTGGTCCTATCATCAATGGTGGTGATGTGAAGAATAAGGGTATTGAACTTGGTCTTTCCTGGAACGATCAGATTGGTAAGGATCTCGTCTATAGTGTAGGAGCCAACTTCGCATACAACCATAATGAAGTAGGTGCTATCCCAACGAAGGATGGTATCATCCACGGTCAGGAAAATCAGATTTATACCAATGCAGAGGAATTCTATCGTGCAGAAAATGGCCACGCTATCGGTTATTTCTGGGGTTATAAGACAGCAGGTCTTTTCCAGAACCAGCAGGATATCAATAACTGGATTGCAGCAGGTAATGGTGTGATGCAGAGTAATGTTCAGCCTGGTGATGTGAAGTATATCGATATCAACCATGATGGTGTAATCAATGCAAATGATAAGGTTGACCTGGGTAATGGTCTTCCTAAATATACTTTCGGCTTTAATTTTTCTCTTGGTTATAAGGGATTTGATTTGAGTGCTAACTTTACAGGTGCTGCTGGTTTCCAGATTGCACAGTCTTATCGCGACCCAAGCTCTTCTCAAGCCAACTATAGCCGTCGCATCCTGACACGCTGGACTGGTGAGGGTACAAGTAATGAGATTCCTCGTGTTACATACGGAGACGTAGGTAACTGGTTGTTCTCAGACCTTTATTTGCAGGATGGTGACTACATCCGTTTGCAAAACCTTACTTTGGGTTATGACTTCAAGAAACTCATTGCTTGGAAGGGACTCTCTAAGATGCGTCTCTATTTCCAGGTACAGAATCTCTTTACTTTGACCAAGTATGATGGAATGGATCCAGAAATCGGTTCTTACAATGGTACTGATGGTAACAGCAGCGACTCTTGGGTATCTGGTGTTGATATGGGTTACTATCCACATCCACGTACTTTCATCGTTGGTTTAAATCTTGCATTCTAACTCTTTAAAAGAAAGTAACATGAAAAGAAAACATATATTGATGGGTGCCTTGATATTGTCTGCGATGACTCTTACGTCTTGCGAAGACTTCCTCGACACTTCATCTAAAACAGATATGAACTCTGAGACAGCTTATAGCACTCCGGGTGCTGCTGGTCTGGATCTCATTGGCTGCTATGATGGTTGGCAGCGTACAATTAGTGATGAGGGTGTGGGCATGTATCTTACTGCAGAGTTTGCTTCCGACCAGGCTTTTGCTGGTTTAGGACTTTCTGATGCTAAGAATAATAACGTGCTCGACCAGTTTGATACAGGTCTTGCTCCTTCTTATAATGATATGTTTAACACCGACTGGGTAAACTATTACAAGGCTATCTTCCGTTGTAATAAGTTGATTCAGGCTGATGCTACTATCAATTGGAATGGCGATACCAAGACCGAAGGTCGCATCATGGGCGAGGCTCGTGCCATTCGTGCCATCTTGTATTTTGATTTGGCCCGCTTGTTTGGTGATGTACCTCTGCTGTTGGTACCTACAGAGGAGAATGTTCCTCGTACTCCTGTCAAGGAAGTATATCAGGCTATTTTCGATGATTTGAAATATGCTGCCGAGAATATTCCTGCTGATGCTTATCCATTGAGTGACCGTAATACCAATGATGGTCGTATTACCAGGTATGCTGCTGAGGCTTTGTTAGCTCGCGCGTACCTATATTATACTGGTTATTATGGAGAAGAACATCCTGCTTGCTCTAAGGCTGAGGCTACTGATGCCATCAATGACGTGGTAGATAATGGAGGTTATGAGTTGGAAGAAAATTATAAGGATTTCTGGATGCCTTCTTCTGATATTACCGCTGAGTCCAAGACCGTGACGGGCGATGATACAAAATATAATTGGCAAACTACTTACGCTGGTAAGTGGTATGATGGCGATGGTTGGAAGTCTGGACAGGGTAATTTGTCTAAGGAAATCGTACTGAACATGAAGTTTGCTGTTACTCAGAATTATGATGGTGATGGTGACGGTAATACATTCTCTGTTTATCTCGGTCCTCGTAACCGTTGTGCGTCTGATGTACATATTGCCAGTGGTTGGGGTGCTTGCTCTGTTACTCCTGCTTTTGTGGAGCAGTATAAGAACGATCCTCGTTTCTCTGCCTGTGTTTGGAGTTGTCAGGATGCTGGCTTTACAGCTGATGAGGCTGATACATATGAATATACAGGTTATTATACCCGTAAGTATGCGCCAATGTGTTTCTCTGATGGTACACGACAAGAGGTAGGTTTCAAATTGGGTATTGCTCACCAGAACCTTACTTATTACCAGGACTATACCATCATGCGTTATGCTGATGTCTTGTTGATGCATTCAGAGCTGAATGGTAACGACTGGGGCTTGAACAAGGTTCGTGCTCGTGTGGGTTTGGAACCTGTTGATTATAGCATAGAGAATATCCGCAAGGAGCGTGCCATCGAATTGGCTTTCGAAGGTGTGCACTATTGGGATTTGATGCGCTATAAGAAGGATGGTGCTTATGCCGCTGAAGCCATTGCCAAGGCTCAGAATGGAGCCAAGGTGAAGAATGGTGGTGTGGATGCTACGACCAAGTTTGTGGAAAGCAATTTCACTTCCAAGAAAGGCTTGATGCAGATTCCTAATACTCAGATTACGCTTTCCGGTAAAGTTCTTACTCAGAACCCTGGATGGTAATTCCTTTGAGGTAACATAATAAACATTTAATAATAAGAAGATATGAAAATACATAATCTTATATATACGCTTCTTGTTGCCATTGCAGTCTTCTTGTTGGCATCTTGTTCGCCAGAAGACTTTGGATTTGGCAAGAAGACATACTCTCCAGAAGATTTGGTGGAGGGTAAGGCTTATACGGTTACCATTGAGGGTAATGTATTGAAGCTGGAATCTAAGATTTCTGATGCCACCTCTCTTTGGGTTACTCCTATCGGACGTTCCCAAGAGAAAGCGTTTACCGTGGAACTTCCTTTTGCTGGTGATTACGAGGTGACTTTTGGTGTCGAAACTCCTGGTGGTATCGTTTATGGTGAGCCATACAAAATCAATTTGGCGAAGAATGATTTTTCTCTCTTGAGCGATAATAAATGGTTCCTCTTGGCGGATAAGGATTATAAAACAGGTCAGGAACTTCCTGATGCTGCTACTCTCTCTGCTGGCGTCAGCAAGAAGTGGTATCCTTGCGATGCAAATTACAACATCGGTCGTTGTACAGGTCCTGTGATGTATTGTTCTCCTTATGATCCTGATGGCGACGGCAAGGGATATACTGCTGATGATGAGGCAAATGGTGTTTATAAGGATTTGCTTTTTGGCTCTGACAACTGGAAACCAAACTGGGATCCTGGCTTCCAGAGCTGGTTGATTCCTGAAACAGATCCTTATATGGATTCTTATATGACATTCAGTATGGATGCTCAGAATGGTTGTGTGGCTACCATGTATCGTGGTGAATCCGGAACAAAGGATGCCAGCACAGGTACTAACATGGTGGGTAAGTTTAATATGAACTTGACAGATAAGACAAAGCCTACCATCTCTTTCACAGATTGCTATGCTATGCATAATACAGGTTTTGATGCAGTTTGCTCTAACTATACTCAGGATATTCAGATTGCAGAGTTGACTCCATACCTCCTTCAGTTGGTTACCAAGCGTACCAATTCAGAGGGTAACTGGTATCTTGTCTGGAACTTCGTTTCTGAGGATGTAATTGCTACCAAGGGTGCTTGCATTCCTAAGGCCGATCAGGATTTGATAGAGACAGCGAAGCCTAAGCTTCCTACTTTCGAGAATATCCATACCGACTTGTTCACTGCCGATATCAATGGCGACAAGTATGTAGGTAGCAAGATGACTTTCACTTTGGATTCAGAAACTCCATACGACTTCCTGTGGTGGAACGGTTCACCTAATGTGAAGGCATGGGAGAGCGTAATCGGTGGTAAGTATAACTCTACATGGGCTCCTGCTCTTGACGACAAGGCAATCGATAACTTCGAGTTGACTATCAGTAAGGCTTCTGATGGCTCTTACAATTATGAATGTGGTGAGGTAGATGGTAAGGTGAAAATCACAGAGAATACCTTGACTTTCGATAAGGAAATCTCTGTATTTGCTGTGGCTGGTGATAAGCGCACCATCGAGTTGAAGGGCAAGCAGTTCTATATCCTCGGTAACTCTGCCGATGATCAGTATCTCACCATCGGTATTCCTGAGACAAAGGACGAGAATGGCTTGGTTAACTCTTATCTCGTGGCTAAGTTGGCTTACAAGAAGATTGCTACGGGTCCTACAGGTCCTACCAAGGTGGCTATCGACAATTCCATCATCCACAACGAGGGTATCATGTGGATTGAGAATGGTTGCCTTCGCGTCGGTTTCCATCATTATGGTGAAACTGGAAAGGGACTCTTCAAGGATGTGAAGTCTGTGAAGCTGAAGAAGAACCAGACCATCACCGTTACCTTTAAAATTAAGGGTGGCGTGACATGGAGCAAGACTCCTAAGTGTGCCTTGATTGATAACAATATCAAACAGACATGGGAACCAGGTGCATTCAACCTCGCTGATGCGGTTACGGTAGATACCAATGGCGGTGAGACTACGGTTTCACTTACCAATACCACTGGTTCTACACAGACCTTCACAGCAACCTGTCTCGACTTGTCTGTTCAGTTGGATGGCTTTGGCGACTATGGTGGCTCAACCGACAACATCGACATTGAGATTGTTTCCTGCACAATTCAATAACTTTAATAGCGCAAACTTATGAAGAATAAAATATTATACGGAATTATGGCCTTCGTCATGGGTATCTTCATGACAGGCTGTAGCGATGATGATTATTCTATCAGCAATACTCCGCTCCTCACCGATGAGTCGGTGACCACAGGTTCTGCTGATGTGACCGTGACATCCGCTACATTCCATGGCACGGTAAAGGGACTCGAAGAGCAGAATGCCAGTGCCTATGCATTAGGCTTCTACTATGGTAAGAGCGAAGATAACTTGAGTGAGAAGGTAGCTGCTTCAGGAAGCAGTGAGTTCCAGGCTACGGTTTCCGGTATGCCAGGTGATGTAGTCTACTATCAGGCTTATGTTACCTTGCAGGGTAGGGTAACCTACAAGGGTTCTGTACAGAGTGCCATCATGACCGATGCCAAGGCTATCACTGGCGATCCGAAGGATTTGACAGCCAATTCTGTTATCCTGACCGGTAAGTTGGAGAAGGCTCCTCAGGAGGCTACCAGCGGTATCGTGATTTCTGGTGTCGAGGGTTCTGAGAATGTTCGTGCCGGTGTTCGCATCGTTGCTGCCGGCATCAATGACAATTACGAAATCAAGGCAGAGGGTTTGTTGCCTAATACAACTTACCACTATACTGCCTATCTCGACCTCGGCAATGGTACAGTGTATGGTGAAGACCGTACCTTTACAACTGCTCCTGCTGACTTCAATCCTGATACTGACCTCGTTGACTTAGGTCTTTCTACCAAGTGGGCTAAGTATAATGTAGGTGCTTCTGATGAGAAGCAGTTGGGTGGTCTCTTTGGATTTGGTGATATGACCGGTTTCCAGACATCTATCAATCTGGAAGATTATGCTTCAGCTGATATCTATAAGACCGATCGCGATGTTGCCAACAAGGTATATGGTTCATGGGTTACCATGCCAACCATCGATGAGTTTGAGGAACTCTTCACAGAGTGTAAGAAAGAATGGGTAGAGGATACCGAGAATCATGTAGCTGGTTATAAGTTTACCGGTCCTAATGGTAACTCTATCTTCTTGCCTGCAGCCGGTACCCGTACTCAGGGCAATGTTTCCGGCGAGGGTTTGAACGGTTACTATCTCTCTGGTTCAATCAATGCCACCGACAACCGTTTTGCCATGGCGTATAGTTTCGACCAAAACGCAGCACGCCGTACTACCACTCCTGTTTATCAGGCATTGGCTATCCGCCCGGTTTCAGTGGCTAAGAATGTGAAGTTTGACAAGACTAAGCTTTATAATACTTGGGAGTTTGACTTGAAGCCAGATGGATCTCATTATAAGTTTGTTGGTCCTGTCTTCTTCTATGGCAAGGATGCATGTTGGGCTTCTTATACCAATAATCAGCCGGTTGTGGGTGAAACCACAGGCTGGGATGCCGATTTCGCTTCAATTTCCTGGGCTATCAGTAGTGCAGACCACTGTCAGGGAACCATGACATTCTATCAGGATGAAGATGGCAATGATAAGGTAAAGGTTCATCAGGTTCAGGCTGATGGTTCTTATAAGGATTCTGAAGGTACATTTACCGTTGATGAGAAGAATAAGACAATCACAATGACCATTGACCCTCTGAATGCTGTAGAGTATATTGGTGGTATCACTCGTACTGATGAAACAAAGATCAAGGTGATGTCTCTTTCTGACGAGGCGCTTCAGTTGGGTGTAATCCGTTCTAGTGATGGTCAGCTGATGATTTATAACTATGTAACCTCTGATGTCAAGAATGGCTATGTTGCCAAGTTGACTGCTTGGGGTGATGGTGGCAACTGGGATGGCGCTTCAACTGTCGTTTCTGGTGGCTCAAAGGCTGTTGGTCAATATACAGTTAAACTTGAAACAACAGAAGCCCGCACCAATGGTAAGGTTTACGTCCTCGATTTGGAAGGCTTTGCTGCCAAATACCCTAAGGCTTTGGTCCGCATTGATGCCATCAAGGCTGATGGACAGGATTTGAAGTTTGATGCCAACAAGTTCCATTATGGTGCTCTCGAGCCTAACGGCAACTATCGTATAGAGTTGTTCAATATTTGGGGTACTGGCACAGCTCTGAATTCCCCATTCCGTGCTAGTGGCGGTCCTGGTGAAGCAGGCGAGCCTGCTCTTGCCTTCAATAAAACCTTGGAGGTGACATTCACTGTAGTTTCTACAACTAGTGATGGTACTGGTGTTTATACTCCTACATTCAATGCCGTTCGTGGCTGGGGTGAAGGTGAGGCTCAGTTGTGGGGATATAACGATGGTTCTACTTTGAAAGTTGTTAAGAGTGACAAGGGGCAATACTCTCTCGAGAACAATCAGTTCGATATGACTTATGAAGGTTCTGGCTTTGAAGGTGGTACTATCATGACCTTTATCGAGTTTGCTGACCTTTATGGTTTCTTCCCAGGCACACACAGTACTTTGGATGAGTTCTATCTTGACGGTCAGGCTGTTTCTTACGATAAGTCTAAGGTGGTTGACGCCAATGAGAATCCTAAGTATCGTTTGGAATTGTTTAATTGCTATGGTTCTACAAAGGATAATTGTGCATTTGGTGTCAAGGATGGTGATTTGATGCGAGAGCTGGGCTTTAATAAGTCTATGCGCGCTAAGTTCACTGTTCATAGCCTCTTCCCTGTTCCTGAGTGGTAATATTTGATAAATATTAATAAGGAGAATCCGATAGTTCTCAGAACTTATCGGGTTCTCTATAAAACAGAAAGAATATGAAGAAATTCAAATATCTATATTTGTTGCTCTTGGGCATTGTCTGCGGATTGGCTTGCACGGCTTGCTCGTATGAAGACGATGATTACGATGAACCTAGCTTCAAGGTTCTCAACCCAGAGCTTTCGTTTGATGGCACAGGTGGTACACAGACCATCAATGTGCAGGCTGATGCTCAGCCTACAGCTTCAGTGATTGAAGGTGCCGACTGGTGCTCTGTTGCTTATAAGGATCAGGCTGCCGGTACTTACAATTTCGATGTAACTGTAGCCGCTTCTCAGGAAGATGAAGCAACTACTGCTATCGTCCGTATCATTCAGGGCTATAGCCGTAAGGACGTTACGATTACTCGTGCCAAGAAGGGGGCAGATGTTACTCCAGATGTACCACCTGCTGATATGAACAAGACGGCCATGGAAGTCGCTCAGTTGATGTATCCAGGTTGGAACCTCGGTAATACCCTGGAGGGTGGCGACAGCAAGAATCTTTGGAAGAATGCCGGTGTAGAAACAGAAACAGCTTGGCAGAGTGCTAAAACTACTCAAGCATTGATTGATGCAGTGAAGGCAGCCGGTTTCAAGAGTGTCCGTATTCCTTGTTCTTGGGTAATGGGACATATCACAGATGCAGATAAATGTACTATCGATCCTGCTTGGATGAAGCGAGTAAAGGAAGTGGTTGATTATTGTATTAATGATGGACTCTATGTCATCATCAACCAGCACTGGGATGGTGGTTGGATTGAGCACAATGGTTTGACAGCTAATACTGATATCAATACAACCAAGGCGCAGCTCAGTAAGATCTGGACTCAGATTGCTAATGAATTCAAGGCATACGATGAGCATCTTCTCTTTGCCGGCATGAATGAGCCGGGCGTAGGTTCAGGTGATGGCGATATCATTGGCGTAGCTGATATGAGTAACCGTATTGCTGAATATGAGCAGACCTTCATCGAGGCTGTCCGTGCTACTGGTGGTAACAATGCCAATCGTGTCTTGATTGTTCAGGGTCCTAATACCAATATCGACCTCTTCGTAGCCAACAACTACATGTCTAAGATTAAGGATTCTGCTACCGACCGATTGATGGTAGAGGTTCACTTCTATGATCCATATAATTTTACCGATATGAGCGAAGACCAAAGTTGGGGTAAGTATTGTCTCTATTGGGGCAAGAACAATACCAATGGTTCTGAGACAGGTCGTACAGCTGATGCCAAATATAACGAGGATTATGTAGAGGCTCAGATGAAGAAGATGAAGACCAACTTCTTCGACAAGGGCTATCCTGTATTGATCGGTGAGTTTGGTGCCAACCAACGTATGGCTATCGGTAAAGACGCTGTTCATGATGCCTCAGTTAAGGATTATTACAAGGCTGTTGTAACTAGTGCTATCAATAATGGTTGTGTGCCTGTGGCTTGGGATACCAATGGTAATTATCCTAGCATGACCATCTTCAACCGTACAGGTGCAAGTGTTAGCAATGCTAATATGCTTGAGAGTATCCAGGCTGCTGTCGCTGCAGCAAAGTGGCCTTCTAAATAATATGATGAAACTGCTGTGATTTCTCATCCTGCTGTAAGTATTCTGTTCTTATCCTGCAGAGATTTTTAACCTCGCTGGTCAGAAGGTAGGCAAGTCTCATAAGGGTATTGTTATTCAAAATGGCAAGAAATTCGTTCAGAAATAGTTCATAGGTTAGATTGGTATGTATAATGGGCAAAATAGTATCATACTTTTTTGCCCATTTTTCGTAATTTTGCAAACGAAAAATAAAACTTTCGTGAGTTTTTACTCATGGAGATATGGCAAGTAACAATCTAAACAATGTATAAATGAGGAAAATATTCTTTTTACTGATGATGGCTTTAGCTGCTGCTGGCAACATTTCTGCTAAGTCTAACTTTGTGAAAGTGAAGGACGGACATTTTATCCGTGATGGTAAACCTTATTATTATGTAGGAACCAATTTCTGGTATGGTGCCATTCTCGGTTCTGAGGGACAGGGTGGTAATCGTGAACGTCTTTGCAAGGAACTTGACGAGATGAAGGCGATGGGTATCGACAACCTTCGTATTCTTGTAGGATCTGATGGCAAGAGAGGAGTAAAGACTAAGGTGGAACCTACTTTACAGGAAGCTCCTGGAGTGTATAATGATACTATTCTTGCTGGTCTTGACTATCTCTTGATGGAGATGGGTAAGCGCAAGATGCTGGCCGTGCTCTACCTGAACAACTCTTGGGAATGGAGCGGCGGTTATGGCTATTATCTGGAGCAGGCTGGCCTGGGTAAGGCTCCCCGTCCAAACGAAGATGGCTATCCTGCCTTCATGAACTTTGTTGCCCAATATGCATCCTGCGAAAAGGCACATCAGCTTTTCTATGATTATGTACGATTCATACTTACGAGAACCAACAGATATACAAAGAAGAAGTATAAGGACGACCCAGCCATCATGTCATGGCAGATAGGTAATGAGCCTCGTGCTTTCAGCAAAGAGCAGTTGCCTGCTTTCGAAAAGTGGCTGGGTGAGACAAGCAAGCTGATCCGTTCGCTCGACAAGAATCATCTGATTTCTATCGGTAGCGAAGGCAAATGGGGATGTGAAGGTGAACTGAACTGTTGGGAACGGATCTGTGCCGACAAGAATGTGGATTATTGCAACATTCATCTTTGGCCATACAACTGGAGTTGGGCGAGAAAAGACCATTTGCTGGAAGATTTGCAAATTTCCTGCCAGAACACCAAGGAGTATATTGATGAACATCTTGAAGTATGCGGACGTATCAGGAAACCATTGGTGATGGAGGAGTTCGGCTATCCTCGTGATGGCTTCTCTTTCTCAACTTCTTCAACAACAGCAGCACGCGATGGTTATTACAAGTATGTGTTCAGTCTTGTTGGCGACAATGCTGCATCCGGTGGTTACTTTGCCGGTTGCAACTTCTGGGGATGGGGCGGTTTTGCCAATCCTAAGCACGAGCAGTGGCAGGTAGGTGATGACTACACCGGTGATCCTGCTCAGGAAGCACAAGGATTGAACTCCGTTTTTTCTACCGATAAATCTACATTGGATGTAGTGAAAACGCAGGTGGACAGAATGAAGAATATTGGTAAGTAACGAGAATGGGGAAATTGATTGTTGTTTTAGGAGGGTGTGCCATCAGTTCATGGTACACCCTCTTATTGGTATGCTCGGCATGGGCTTATCTAATCTGTAAGAAGCCGGCGGCAAACATCTGACCTAACGAATAGAAACTTCATATAAGGCATTTGATTATGGATGAGATTGCCAAACAAATCAAAGTCCTATGTAATAACAGACGCGTCCCGACGCAGCATCCGATACGTTGCGATGTAATTTCAGATGCGTCCTGGTCCGAATCAAGTAAGCCTCTTTTGAAGTTCAGGTGAGCCTTACTTAAACATTACGTAAGCCTCACTTGAAATGAATGAACCAAAGGATATTGGTTATAAAAATAGTATAAAAGCAGTGTGTTTATGCATCTTTTTATACTTTGATAAAATAGTATCATTATTAGATAGAAAAGTATCATTAAATTTACGACTTTTGTTGTATCTTTGCATCAACAAAAACCAATTAAAGTATGATTCTAAAAACAATATTTAAACCTATAAAAACTTTTAAGAGCTTATGAAAAAGTTATTTACTCTCGTGTGTGCAGCATTTGCTGCAGTTAGTGTTTTCGCACAAAGTAGAACTACATTATGGGAAGGTGAGAAGCCCATGGATGCCAGTTGGCCTAATGTTGAAGTTAGTCTTAGTAATCTTGCTACAGCCAAAGCTGGCGATTATATTGTAGTAACAACATCTAAGGTTGATGCTTCTATTAATGCTAGTTGGGAATGGGGGTGTCAGGTATTCCTTAAGGTAAATAGCGGTGCTAATAATGGTTGGGAAGATATGGCAGGAACTTCTGCTGTAGGATTTAAAGAACCCGGTGAGGCAAAGTTTGAGATTACAGATAAGATTTTAGAGCAGTTTAAGAAAGCAACAAACTTCTATGTCCAAGGCATGTGTGTTGTTGTTTCTAAGGTAGAGTTCGAGAGTTCTGTAGCAACTACTTCTTCTCAGATTTGGAGTGGTGAATGTGTATTTGGCAGTTGGGAAAGTGGTTTTAGTGTTCCTGCTGAAAAGTTTGCAAATGCTTCTGCTGGTGATGTATTGGAGTTTGTTTATACTACAGATCCTGAAACTACAGAAAAATGGTGGCAGTTTAAGACTATCTTTGCTGGTACACAAGAAGCTTTGTCTTCTAATAAGTCTGATTTAAATGAATATGATTGTGCAACTGTTGCAAGTGGCAGTACTTCTTATAAAATCGTCTTGAATGCTGAGGATATTGCGAAATTAAAGGTGACTGGTTTGTTTGTAAATGGTCATTACAATATTGTTACTGCTGTTAATTTGATTCAGCCTGTTAAAGATCCTTCTACAGGAATAAATAATGCATTGGTTGCTCCAGTTGCTAAGAACGCTCCGGTTTACAACCTCGCTGGTCAGCAGGTTAATGCATCTTATAAGGGTGTCGTTATCAAGAACGGTAAAAAGTATGTTCAGAAATAGTATAGAGTTATATTTTTAGTTTTGTTGATAAAAAAAAAGAGGGTATGTGAATGCCCTCTCTTTTTGATTTTATCAGTTTCGAACATTGATTAATGTTCAAGATATAGTCCGTTTAGCTTTTCTAGAAAAACACAAACTTCATCATTTATCATTTCCATGAAACCGTGAGTTTTGGTATTCGATACACCAGGATATGGCGTATAGTAATGCTCCTCAATCGGTTCTCCCTGGTTTCTGCCAAACATCAGGTAAGCAATATGATGCTGTTTGAGTTCTGTAAGTAATGTCTCTGAAAAGATACTGGAATCACCGATAGATTCTACTCCAGTTGTCAGTCCGAAGGCATTGTTATGATCTTGAGCAAAAGGCAGTGCCTGCTTCACAATCTCCTTGATACTCTTCTGATAGAGTGGGAGGTCGATGGCGTTTTTGCTTTGCAGATATGTTACGTTGATCACATCAATCTTGTTGTCCGGATAGCGCTCCATCAGATTCTTACCCGGCTGGTAGGTTTCAGAATAACTATAAACTACATTCGTTACATCCTCGTCATCCAAGAGATTCTGTATCTTCTTGTAAAGACTGATATAATCGTCTTTGCTGAGTTCACAGTACCATGTCTTACCGTCCACAGGAAGAAGATTGAGTACTACAGGCGCTTTGATACCATAACCATCTTGCAGTGTATCGAGATATTTGGCAAACTGTTTGGTATATTCTTCCAGCGTATCATCATTGCCGTTATAATCAGGCATTGTCCAGTTCATGATGAGTAAGCCTCCCTTACGGAAGTGTTTCAGCACATCTTCCCTGATAGCCTTGAACGGAACGCCGTCTATATTCTGTGATTTTCCATTTTCTATGCCTGCCAACTCATATCCATTTGCTGCCGGTCTGTAACCGCAGAGAGTTTTCAAGTCGCATCGGTCGCTGTCACATTGCCAGCGGTTCCAGCCTATTCCAGTTAAGGTACCATACATCTGTCCTATCAGCGTACCTTTGTTGGCATACGCCTTGATGTTGGTTTTCAGATTCTCTGTGCGGGTAGTGAGACCGCTCATGGCAATCTCGTCATACGATTTCTTTTTCTTCTCACCGCATGAAGAGAAAGCCAGGAGGGCCGCGAACATCAATATAATATATTTGATTCTCATAGTCCGTTATTCATTATAAGCCTTTTTCATAGCTTCCACTACTGTAGGGAGTGTCCACTGGGGAACACTTCTGTCTGTACCGTCGAAGATGCTCATCCAGTAGAAGGTCGCTACGCCGTATGTCTTTGCCTGCTTCACGATGTCGGCAGCCTGGTCGGCAGCAGCCTGAATCTCGCTGGCAGAACTGTTCTTGCTGACGTTCTTGCTTCCGTGAGTACCATATTCACCGATGATGCAAGGAATGCCCTTGCTGATGAACTTATTGTTCAGGCGGGTTAACATATTGGCGATTTCCTTGCTGCAGGAAGCATCCCATTTGCCTTTGGTAAACCAGTCCCAAGGGCCATAGGTGTGAACTTCTACGGCAATATGGCCAGCTACCTTGTCGGTAGGGATGGCGAGGTTGTTCAATACGGCGTCACCATTAGCTGCAGCATAGGTACTGATAATGAGGTTGCGGGTCTCGTTGTTGCCGCCGGTAGCACGTACAGCATTCACGAAACTCTGGGCATATCCGTTCAAACCCTTATAGCTGCTAGCGCTCTTTGGTGCATTCCAGGTGTTGTCGGCATCTAACATCTCGTTGTAGCCTTCGAACACCAGGTGCTGGTCGTAGTTCTTGAAACGTGTGGCTATCTGAGTCCAGAGACTCTCGAATTTCTCCTTGTTCTCGTTATAGTTGGCTTCATCAGCCTTGATCCAGTGCTTCACATCATCACTGTCAGCACCTGTATCATGGTGAACATTCAGGATGCAGTACATACCGTTATCAATCACGTAATCCACGATTTCCTGTATTCTGTTCATCCAGGCTTCATCCACGGTTCCGTCAGCCTTCATGTGCTGGAACCAGGTAACTGGGATGCGGACAGAATTAAAACCGTTCTTCTTCAGGAAATCTACCATCGGTTTGGTTGTCGGCTCCTGTCCCCAAGCCTTCTCGAAATCTGTTACAGAGTTGTTGTCCATGTTCAGCCACATGGCAACCACATCAGTGCAGTTGCCAAAATTGGTTCCTAACCCCATGTTCTTTATAGCCTCAACTGCATTTTCTTCTTGGTAGTCTCCTTGATGAAAAACAGTAAACGTTATATTTTCGATATTCTCGATATCGTATGTTTGCCAGACTCCTATGTTTTCATAGCCTTTGGCATATAGTTCTATTTTGTTTCCATTGTGTTTGATAATGGATATATCTCCATTTTTGTTTCCTCCAGCAAGACTCCATTCTGCCGTTTTTCCATCTGTTGTCTTGATGGTAAAGATATCACCTGCCTGCTGCGCCATGTGCGACAGTGGTATCAAAATCATAATGAGTGAGAATATAACTTTCTTCATTGTCTTGCTATTTTAAAAGATTTGTTGTTGATAGTGATAATGTACATGCCGTGAGATAACTTGTCAAGACTGATGAGGGTCTTGTCATTGCAAATGATGGTAGTGAGTTTTACAGCCTTACCATCTTGTGTATAGGCACTAATCTTGTTGTTGCTGCCATCCACGATGATACGATTCCCTTCCAAAGCGAATTTGTGGGTAGTTTTTAACTGATTGATGCCTGTAGTCGCTCCATAAGTGAATGTGTTGACTTTCCACAGTTCGTATGTTGCTGTCGTTTCCGTGGACTTAATAGTCATCAGATTATTCTCAAAACTGATGTCTGGCATTGTGGTGAGTGCAAATTCAATCTTTTGTCCATCTTTGAAAGTAACAAACAATGATTTACCATCTGCAGCCTTTGTAGTATAGCAACTTAATAGTAACATTAGGGATAATATGATTTTTCTCATCTTAATATTTAGTGTAGTTTTATTTTATATTACTTTTTTGCTTTTTCCTTTTCCAAATATAAGCCATTAATATCATGGAGGAATAAGGTTCTCGGTTCGTTATAGAACTTGACAAAATCTTCAGTAGATCGTTGACCTGGGAATGGTACATAATAGTGATTGGCAAGTTCGTGTCCGTTTCGCCAAAGCATGATATAGCTGATAGGATGTTTGTCAATGGCCTTTGATAAGTTCTCGGTCCACCAATTGTCACTCTTAATGCTGCGATATCCAGTTTCTGTAATGGCGATAGGCTTTCCTGCTTTTTTGCACAGCGTAGTCAACATTTTTAAATTCTTGTCCAATGTCTTTGTAAATGTAGCAAGTGCAGCTGTATCACCTTCTTCTGCATGACAATAGTAATTGATGCCCAGTATATCAACTTGTTCATCTCCCGGGTATCGAGCTAAATAATGCGACTCAGATGCATCTTCTGTTGCTACTGGTGAATAAGCATAGAGTACATTTACTACATCATTTTCTTTCATGCGCTCTTGCGTCATTTGCCAAAGAGCAAGATATTGTTCTTTTGTGCAAACTGAGTCTTCCCACCAAAAGTGATTCTCTCCATTCTCTTGCCATGGTCGGAAGATGACTGGTACTTTCACACCATAAGGAGTTTCGAGCGAATTTATGAAATGTGCTACTTTGTCAAGCCATCCTAAAAAAGCTTCGTGTTTGCAGCCACCTTCCATGATGTCATTGATAGAGCCGCCTTTAGTAGGATTTTTGCATTGCCATGATAGGGTAACAACACCTGCACGATCAAATTGGTTGATGATTTCTTGGCGAATGCGGTTGAATGGGGTAGAGTAGATGTTGAGTGAATCTCCTGTTTCTATTCCTCCTATTTCAAAACCTACTATGGAAGGCATGTCGCCACAGATGGTTTTGATGTCAGATCTGGCGCTATCATCAGCCCATCCTTCCCCATAAAGGGTAGCATCCTGCTGTCCGAAGAGATACCCTCGACTGGAGATTTCTGTAAGGTGATATAGGAGGTTTTCCGTGCGTTGTGTCCTGC
Source organism: uncultured Prevotella sp. (assembly GCA_900554835.1). Classification (GTDB taxonomy): domain Bacteria; phylum Bacteroidota; class Bacteroidia; order Bacteroidales; family Bacteroidaceae; genus Prevotella. The sequence continues at coordinate 35,822 of USJD01000003.1, forward strand.
CATTATCACCCATCGGATCATCAGCTTTTTTCTTGCCGCAAGACCACAAAAGGCATGCCAGAAGGCATGCCGTTATTATTTGTATTTTTCTCATATTTCCATGTAATTATTTCATACTTGGTACCTGATCACGTGTAATGATATTAGGTTGTGACATAGCGTCCTGCCACCACTCCTGTGTAGAGTGGTAAGTCTGACTGTTTTCGTCATTAAACCATACCATAAACCAGCTCCACTTGGCACCAGCATTCCATTGTTTGCTGACTGTTGCAATCTGACTATTGGTATAAGTGCTATAGCCGCATTCACCAAGTGTAACTATCTTATTACCATATGTGGCACTGAGGTCTGCATATTCCGTAGCACATTTTGCATCGTCTTCTCCATAGAGATCACGTGCAACAATATCTACGTATGCATCACCAGGATACCAGTCGTTATCATTTCCACAACTGGTCCATACCCAGATAAGATTGTCAAGGCCAGCTTCTTTCAGTTCGTTAAACATGGCAATCCAGAGTTTCTTAAAGCTATCTGCATCCTTACCCCACCAGAACCATTTGCCACTTGCCTCGTGGAACGGGCGCCAAAGTACAGGAATGTTGGCATTTTTCAAGAGAGTGAGGTACTCTTTTAGAGTATTCATGTCGTCTTTCCATACTTGATTCTCCCAAGTTCCTTCTGTCAATGCATTGGCTGCATCAAATGTAGTTCCTTCTGGCTTGGATTCTGACTTCAGATAAAAATCGTAATCCTTATTAGGATCAAGGTTTGCTGTTGGCTTATAGAGTTGAGTGCCCTGAGCCAAGTCCTTGTTTGCCGGTACGATATAAACGCCAGTCAATGTATAGTCATGACCAGAAAGAATGAAACCATTATTCTTCATTTCTGCCAGTGTTGTTGCATCAAGAGTCATGGAATATTGGTCTCCACTGATATCAAAGTATTCCCAACTGGTACCAGCTTCGTCTGTAAAGCCTGTCCACGAAGAATTCTTGATAGAACCTTGAGCACCGTCTGCCACGTCAGAAATGGTAGCTACAAGTTTGTCGCCTACCTGTGCATTTCCAAGAGCTGCCTTTACAGCATCGTTAGTCAACTGGAGGTTAGCGCTCCAATCGCTGAGCATATTGATGCCTTTACCTGCCTGTGGTTCATTCTTTGGTACATTCCAGTGCCACATCATTTGTACAATACCATTTTGGTCGCTCCAGTTCTTTACAGGAGAGATGTCCTTATAGTTTATCCAGTTTGCACCGGCTTGGGAAGCTGCCATGTGTACATAATCAAAACCATTGATTGCAGGGTATTTGCCTGTCCATTCGTTCACTTTGTCAGCGCATTCCTGATTCCATGCCACATTGGCCATCATACCAGAGATAATCTTGTTGTCCACATTCTCCAAAAGGAAATTGTAGAGCGCTTTGGCTGATGTACTTGTTGCCGTGACTGGAGTTCTGTCCAAATCTGTTGTAGTGAAGTTTACGTTGACAGATGCAGCAGGCTTACCTTGTCCGTTGGTGATAAGTCCTTCTGGAATGGTGATGTTTACGTCCTGACCACGCTGTGGAACATTGAGGGTCATGGTGAGCAGACTGTCTGCACCATAGACAATGGCATTGGTAAGCGTACCGCCATTTACCACAATCTTATCCTTGTCCTGTGATGCGAAGAAAATGCGCTTGTCATATTTTACTGTTACTGTAATATCGCCACGCTTAACGTTGTTGGCTCCGGCAAGAGGAGTTGATGCTACAAATTGTGGCGCATTTACATCAGGAATGGTATATTGTGCATCTGTGTCGGCGCAAGCAGTGACCCCGAAGGTCACTGCTGCCATTGCCAGCGCTGATAATATATGATTCTTTCTCATAGTTATCTTATTTTAATATTCATATTTCAGGTTTACTCAAGTGTAATCTTAGTGAATGTAAAGTTGTCTCCAGTAATAACGAGTCCACCATTATCAACCAAGTCTTTGATTACATTCTCTGTTAAGGTTACCTCATATTTTCCAGTGTCATCTGGGAAATCGTATTGTCCAGGAATTGGTTCAGGTAAATTGCCCCAGCCTTGACCATGACGCAGGCTGACACAACCCCATGCCCCAGCAGTTACCTTGCTGTAGTAAATACGCATGATAGTTCCCGGTTTCACAGTACTCCAGTCGTAACCACCCCAGGCGAGTGACTGATCTCCACTCCAACTGACAATGCTGGAAGTGCCGCTCCAAATAGCCTTTTCTTGAGGTATGGTAATTTCTGCTTCAATCTTATTGATGATAGCACCTGTACCATTGAAGATGATGAGACCACCCCAATTGGTAGATTTTGCCTTGAGGGCTGCAATCACTGTAGAAGAAAGTGGCAAGGTGAACTCTTTCGCGTTAGCGTCCAACTTGTAAACATGTTCTTTGGCTTCACCATTGTCAAGGTCTATATTAGCCCAGCTACCATCTTGTCCTTTCAACTGAACGTTGTCTGCAGTTGGAGTATATTTAATCTTCAAGACAACGTTTGCACCATCAGGAATATTATCTAATGCATCTTGTGCTATCAAACCTTGGGTATTAGCGCTCCATGCAGCGAGGTCGAGAGGACCATTCATCAACGTTCTTGTGATAGAACCTGCAGGAATCACAGTGATATCATACTCAATCTCACCATTAGAAGAAATAAGTTTCAACTTAGAACTTGAGCTGGCATCCTTCGGAATAGCTACAGTCAGCATAGATGTCTTTTCTGCATAGACATGGTTTACTTTCTTGCCATTGACGAATACGCTTTCAAGTTTATCTCCATTCTTTACAGGAACAGTCAGGGTACTTCCTGCTTCAGGAATATTTTCCTTGTTGGAGAAATCTGGCATTTCTGTGATATAGCAGAATACTGCCTCCTCAATATTTAATTCAAGACCTTCAATGGAAGTTCCATTTGCCATCGTAAGAGTTGGTTTGCCAGTCTTTGCATTCATCGGAACAGTGAGTGTGATACTCTTGCCGTCTTCTGCAGCTTTCACTTCTACCTCGTCTGTACCTTCACCGAATTGTACCTTCTTTACAAGGTCGAGATCTGTACCCTTGATGGTGAGTACACCACCTGCGCTTACTGTACTGTTATCGTAACCTGTAACTACTGGTTTCACGAGCGTGAAAGGAACTTCTACACCCTTGCCGTTCTTCATGCGCAATACAAGATTGCCCTCTTGAGCAGTTGCAGGTACGCTTTCGATGATGAGTCGGGTTCCATCAGGATTCACGATGAACTTGATTTCTTCCTCTGATGCAACATTTGGCATTTCGATAGAGTTGACTACATCAAGATCTTTACCTGTGATAATCAATGAAGCACCTGCTTTCACTGGAGAAGGAGCTGCTACACATTGAGTAGGAGCGACCGTTGTTAGAGTACCAACAGGAATCTCAACTCCTGAGCGGGCTACGAGTACGAAATCGCCATCAGCAACTTCTGCTGGAAGTGCAAATGTCAAAGTCTTACCATCTTCACTTACTGTGAAATCTGATATCTCTACTACTTGTCCTTTGGTATCATCCTCTTTTGGAGAGAATTTTAAGCTTTTTACCAAACCGAAATGAGCACCGGTTACAGTTATGGTTTCACCCAATTTGGCTGTAACTGCACCTGTCAATTCTGCCTCACCTCTTGGGGATGCCCACTTGGTGATAGTAGGAGTTCCTACATTGAGCGCATTTTCAGACTCGATGATATTGTAGAGAGCAATAGATGGATCTTCTACTGTTGTCAAATCCAAGTCGAAGAGGTTAATCTTTCCAGTCTTGGCTTCTTCTGGAACAACCACCTCTATCTTATAGCGAGAATGAGATACGAAATCCTTTTCAGGAATCAGCACGCCATCTGCAAATTCTATCATGTGTACGAGATTCAGATAGTCGCCTTCAATAGTCAGCGTCTCACCCGGCATGATGCTTGCAGGAGAAAAAGATGTGAAGACGATTGGCTCCTCGTAAGTGAGCTGAGTCTTGGTCTTGATTTCCTCATCTGTCTTTGTGACAAGGGTAAGATATCCTACAAGCGGTCCCTCCTTAGGTACTGTAATCTTGATTTCACTTGGGATACCCGCCTTTACAACTTCTATGTTTGTGATAGGATCGCAACCTGGAATCTGAATTTGTGAAATCTGGTCGAGGTTACTACCCAAGAAGCGGAGTTGACCACCACGCATCACAGGCTGTGGACCATATACATTGAGATGAACTCCCTTCTGATACTGGTTGGTATCGAGATCATCTTCGCTGCAGGCTGTGAGTGATAGCCCCATCAGGGCTACCACCAACAGTGCTAATATATTCTTGATCTTTTTCATGTTTGTTTCTGTTTAAAGATTATTTATTAGGAACCACACGGATGTTGTCCATCTTGATGATTGGCTTACACTCAGTACCATTTACGCCACCACCAACGACAAACATAGTGAGACTTGCAAAGTCTGATGGCAACTTAGGAACACTTGTCGTAGCAGCGCCTGTTCGGTCGAGGTTGAAATTAGTGAGTGGAATAGTAACGGTTACCCACTTGTCGCCCGTATCATAAGAACCTGTTGTGGTCCAAGGTCTATACATAGCACGTCCCCATTCACCTTCTTTGTTTGTGCCTTCGCCATTGAAAACGTATGCATTGGCACCAGCTACAGTTCCCTTAAATCCATCGATAGGTTTGCCTGATAAAGATACTTTGTCGAAGCCTTCGAAACAAATTTGCATAGCTCCTGCGCTCCAAGGATTTGAAGAAGGGATATACATTTCAAACTTTAATGCCATATTTTCGTAGTGGGTGAAATCTGCAAGGTTATACAATGCAACACCGTCGCCTTCATTCACCTTCTGTGGGTCATCCCATGAACCAGCCCAGTATTCGAATGAGAAATCAGAATCAGCCCAACCGCCATCAGCACTCATTACTGCATTGTTACCATCACCCAACTGTACAAATTTGCCTTTCAATGCAGTGTCGTCTGTGATGATATCACGATTATGCCAACCATGATTACCCAATACATTTACACCATCCCAAGGAGTGTCAAAGTCGAAGAGCATGCCGCGAGTATCCATGTAATGGAAAGTTGTTTCTGTTTCTCCGTACAGGGTCTGGACCTTCAATGAACCTTCTGTAGTGCATTCTGGGAGTGTAAATGTGATGGCACTCTGAGAGATGTTCTTGAACTCTGTGATTTCCTGTCCGTCAGGCATTGTTACCTTGAGAGGTACATTAGCATCATCCACGAAATAGTTTCCGTATAAGGTAACATCTTCACCAGCCTTGGCATATTCGCAAGACATAGATGTAGGATTTGGAGCTGGAACCACGATGTGGAAATCGTAATCTACCTTTTCTCCATCTCTTGTCACCATATAGATTTTATCTGTTACATCAGTAGGAATTGTTGCAGGAATCTGCACAATCATGGTGTGATCGGTGATGTAACTGGTGTTCAATTGTGCCTTCTGGTCGTTGAAGAAAAGTTCCTTGATGCTTGTCAGGTTGTTACCTACAAGGCAAATTACAGACGAAAGACTCGCTTTATCGAGCAGGGAGTCTGCCTGTGACAAATAAGGCATACGGATGTAATTCACGGTAGGAACACCCCCTGTAAGCTCGAACTTATCTGGCTGGTCTTCGCATGAGGTCAGCGTGCTGGCAGAAATCGCCATCAGACCTACAAACAACCAACTGAATATTTTATTTAGTTTCATATTGTGTTCTTTTTATAGTTCATTAATAAGAGAATGCTGCTCTAACATCTACATGCTGTGCTTCTTCCATCAGGTGAGGATTGTAAACCACGTCACCCTGTGGGAATGGCAAGGTAAAGATAGAGGCTGTTACGTTTGGCTTTGGAGTATATGTATCGTAGAACATCGTGCTCTCATCTACATTCCATGGACCATTATCGTTACCTTTATTATAGTATGCCTTGTAGAGGTCGCCCAAACCATTATAAGCATTACGCTTTTGGTTCTTGATGATATTTATCGCCTTTTCAACATTGTAGTAAGACATACGTACAAGGTCAAACCAATAGTCGCCTTCTAAAGCAAGTTCCAAACGGCGCTCTTTCAACACTTCATCCAGAGTGATGCTTGATGGCTTGTCAAAGAGGGTAGGTCTTGCTCTGTGCCAAACCTGATAATAAGCATCAATGGCACTTTCATCAGTTGTAGAACCAGCATTGCCGATTTTAGCTTCAGCATAAATCAGATAAACGTCAGCAAGGCGCAATACATGGGTAGAGAGATCTGAAGACTGCTTGCCAGCACTTCTTCCGAAAGTCTTTACATGGTCTGCATCGTCGCCATAAAGATGTTTGGCGATATTGGCACCTGTACCAGACTGAAGACCGTCATTGCTTCCAGGTGCATACTTCTTGTCGTAGAGGAACTTGATATAATTGAAGCCACCCTTGTCTTGCCACCATTGACTATATGTATCACCAGCCATCATCATGGTAGCCTTACGGCGTTCATCCGTAGCAGGACGTGAATTAGGGTTTTGAAGAGGGGTTACGCCAAATGCTTCTTCCAAATCTACTGAAGGTGCAGTCCAGTCTCCCCAACTCTGGTACTCACAGAAACCGGAAGGAGCCAACTCTGAAGTCAAACAGTTACCACAGGTATAATTCAACTGGTCTGCTGTCCATCGCCATCCTATCAGACTTTCTTCGCAGTTGTTGTTTTCACCCTTGAAGATATCCGCATAATGTTCCATGAGTTTTTTACCAGAGTTATCAATTACATCTTTAGCAAGTTCTGCAGCTTTGGCAAGATCATTCTCGTCACGCTGTCCGTTTCCATTGCAATTGATACCACTCTTTGCGAGATATACTTTTGCAAGCAAACCCTTGGCACCCCATTTGTCTATTCTTCCAGCTGTGTTGGTGTTTGGAAGCAAATCGATAGCCTTTTCCAATGTCATCACGATATACTCGTAAACATCGGCAGCCTTTACCTTATATTTATTATTATAGTCTCCGGCTGCAATCTCAGAACTGTTGTTATGTACGATAGGCACATCACCCCAGATACGGACCAGGTAGAAATAGGCCATTGCTTTCCATGCCAGGCATTCGCCCATAGCCGTGTTCTTGGCACTTGCTGATGCATTGGCGGTCTGCAGACGGTTGTAGATGGTATTTGCCTGTGCATTTACTGCCCATAATGAACTGGAAGTGGAAGTAATATCAGGATCACTACCGTTTACAGTAAAGGTAAGATATGGTGATTGACCCATATACAAGTTGCCTGACATCACTTCTGGAATCTTGTAGTAGCCACGGCTCAAGAAATCATACCAAGGAGAACTGTAAAGTGAGTTGGTACTCACCTTCACCTGATCGTCATTTGCATAATAGTTAGCATCATTATAGCTATCTTCGTTTGGGCGATCGAGAAAGTCTTCACAAGAGGTGAGAGTGCCGCCCAATAAGAGTGCAAATGCTATATATTTTAAGTTCGATAATTTCATATTCTTTGTTTTTTAATGTTAGAATGACATGTTCAAACCAAAAGAGTAGGTGGTTGGTGAAGGATAACGGCCATAGTCAACGCCATATACATTAGGCGACATGGTGCTGACACCAATTTCTGGGTCGTATCCATCATAACCCGTGATGGTGAACAAATTCTGTATGTTACAATAGAGACGCAAGTTCTCAATACCCCACTTGCCAATCCACTTCTTAGGGAAGGTATAGCCAAGAGAGATATTCTTCATTCTCAGATAGGATCCGTCCTCCACGTAGCGGTCGCTGATGCGGTCGTTGTCGTTAGGGTCGCCAATAATAGCGCGAGGAAGAGAAGCATTTGGGTTAGCAACACGTACATTCTCTATGTGCTCATACCATTTGCTGCCGTCTGCATAAACTATAGAAGCATCGATAGGCTCCAGGCGGGCACGATTTAATACGTCGGTATGCTGGTTGCACCATACGCTACTCATGTTGGTGAGTCCGCGCTTGGTCAGATTCATTACCTTGTTGCCATAACTACCATTGATAAAAATGCTCAAATCGAAATCCTTATAACGGAATGTGTTGTTCCAACCGAATGTAAATTTTGGCATTGGTGAACCAATGTTGGTCTGGTCAAGCTCGTTGATGATACCATCTCCATTCAAGTCTTTATATTTAATATCACCTACATAGACTGTGTTGGAACCATTGAAAACTCCATTTGTAGGATACTTCTCTGGCTTTGGTGAACGCTCGATGTCTGCCAAATCCTGATAGATTCCATCGGTTACATAACCATAGAAGCTATAAAGGCTCTGACCAACGTCGGTCTTGCTAACTTGGGTTTGTCCCCACTGAGCATAGCCCATGATAGCGGAACTGGCAGTACCATTCAGTGCTACCAACTTGTTCTTATTCCAAGAAATTTGGAACTCTGTATCCCATTGGAACTTGCCGATGAATGGATGACCAGTCACTGTTAACTCAAGACCATTGTTGCGGATATGTCCATAGTTACCCATAGGAGCTTTCAACTTGGAATTGTCATTGCCGCTTGTTCCCATGTAAGAAGGTAACTGCATCTCCATCAACATATCTTTAGATTCCTTCTGATACCAGTCGAGGGTTAATCCAATACGATCGTTGAAGAAGCCAAGGTCGATACCCAGGTCAATCTGCTCCTGCTTTTCCCATTTTACATCCAGATTAGGAATATTCTGTGGACGGTAACCTGCACCGAGGGAACTATACACTTTCTGCATGTTTACACCCCAGGCAAATGAGTTGATATTGGCATTACCAGTTTGTCCCCAACCGATACGAATCTTACCATTACTTAACCATTTTCCTGCCAAATCCTGAATGAACTTCTCGTTAGAGAAACGCCAGCTGGTTGCAAAAGAATGGAAACCTGCCCAACGGTTGTTTGGACCAAAGTTGGAACTACCATCATAACGGTAGGTATAAGTAGCATTATAACGGTTGTCATAGCTATATGTCCAGCGAGTAAAGAAGGAAGCCATAGAACTACTTCCGAATCCTGCTGATATGGTAGGAGTACCCGTACCCAATATAGGATTATGTACAGCATCAGAAGGCAATTTGTCGTTTGCTACCTTCGTGTAATCCCATTTGCTTTCCCAGCATTCCTGTCCAACCATTGCAGTAACCGAATGCTTCTTGGCGAATGTGTTGTTATATGTTACATAGTTCTTGATCTGCCAGAAAGTACTGTTGTTCTTCTGGATGCTGCTCTCATTAGGCTCCTGCCAGTTGTAGAGATCAATTGTGTTATTGAAAATCTCAGCCTTGCTGTAGCTGAGGTCATAACCCAACTCTGCATGCCATGTAATATGTTTGATAGGAGTAAGTTCTGCATAGATATTACCTGTCAGCTTCTTGCGATTCAACCAGTTGTTCTGTTCCATCGCCTTGGCGATAGGGTTGTGGATATTGTAGTTTTCGCGAGCAAACGAAGCATAATTTCCATCAATATCATAAATAGGAGCTTCTGGGAGTGACGTCAATGCAAAACCTACGATACCCTCAGCTCCATCTGTCAGTTTGAGGTCATCGTTAGAATCTGTAAAGGTTGCGCTCAAACCCAGTTTCAACCATTTCTTCAACTGTGCATCCAGGTTGGTACGTACAGAAAGACGATCGAATTTTGAACCGATGATAGTTCCATCCTGATTCATGTAACCAGCTGAAACATAATATTGGATTTTATCAGTACCACCCTGGGCAGCAATCTGGTGCTGCTGTTGGAATGCGGTCTGGAAGATAGCGTCCTGCCAGTTGGTACCCTTACCAAGTAAAGATACATCGCTATAATATGGGTCTTCCTTGACACCACCGAACCCTGCAGCTACGAAATCGTTGTAATAATCACCGAATTCGCGAAGGTTCATCATGTCAAGGCGCTTGGTCTGGCGGCTCCATGCCACCATGCCATCATAAGAAAATTTTGCTTCACCAGCTTTACCTCGTTTGGTTGTGATGAGAACGACACCATTTGCTCCCTGTGCACCATAAATGGCTGTGGCAGAAGCATCCTTCAGAATCTCCATGCTCACGATATCTGCCGGGTTGATGGTAGAAAGTGGTGAAACAGAAGAAGCTGAACCATTATCGAGAGCGTCACCAAAACCAAGGGAACTACCACTGGAGTTTCCTCCTTGGAAGATGACTCCATCAATGACGTAAAGTGGTTCTGCATTGGAGTTGATGGTTGCTGTACCACGAACTCGAATCGTTGAAGCTGTACCAGGTGCACCAGATGTGCTGACTGCTGTTACACCAGCTGCACGACCCTGAAGTGACTGGTCGAGAGAAGTAATAATAGAGCCCTTCATTGCTTTTTCGCCAAGGCTAACAGAAGAACCGGAAATATCGCTTTTCTTCATAGTACCATAACCCACAACAACCACTTCGTCAAGACTGTTGTTGTCTTCTGCTAAGGTAATGTCATACTTGTTTTGTGCGCCCACCTTGAAATTCTTGGTGACGTAGCCTACGTAGGTTACTTCTACAGTCTGTCCAGCAGCTACGTTGAGGATGTAGTTACCGTCCATATCGGTAACAGTTGCATTACTTGTACCTTTTACTTTTACTGTGGCACCAATAATAGGTCCCATAGCGTCTGTCACGCTACCAGTGATTTTTTTAGTTTGTTGAACAGCTTGATTGTTGACAATCTGAGCTGCGTAAGTTTGCTGGGGAGAGATTCCTAGGATACCCAGGGCTGCTATACCAGCAAGCAACTTTTCTCTACTTTTTGAATTCATACAATTTATGTTAGTTCGTTTAAAAACTCTTTGACTTCCTTTTTGAGGGAAAGTACAAAATTGAATTGTCTCTTTTTTCCTGCTTTATGTTTGATAGAGTAGGATGGCAAGAGACCAGCTTTAGGTCGTTCTACTTATACTCATCGTTATGATTATTTTTGTTTGTATATTTATTTGTTTTAAATTCTTAAATTAGGTTGGTTTCATTAACCGCTGCAAAATTACATGTTTTTTTTAGAAATAAGTAGTCGTTTTTTGCTAATTGCTGATACTTTTCTGCTTAATTATAAAAAACGTGTAATTTTGGACTATAAAAGTTAATATTTAGTGTTTTTTTTACGACTTATTACAGTTTGATTGATTTAGGTTAAGAATATGGTAATATTCCTTATTTTTTATATTAGGTTCGTGTACATTATTAATAGGGTTAATAAGTGTCTTCTTTTAGTTAACACAACTCCTGTTTTTCAAGAAAAGTCATATTATCTCTGATATTTGTTTGATTTTGCTTGAAAAAATGCTCGAAGAATGTTTACTTTAGTGTTATTTTTAGTTTGACAATCGGTAAATATTTTGTTTTGGAAATTTCAATGTCAAATTTGAACTCTCCTTAATAGGTTGCTGGTTTTTCTTAATGACTTGTTTTGGAGTATCAAATGACTTGTTTAATCGTGCTAAATATACCGTCTATAGGTTATAAATATCGCTTTTTCTTTGATTTGCAAAGAAAGTGTAAGCATTTAGCAAAATAAGGCAAGTCGAATTGAAATTTTAATGCTAATTTTGCAACCGTAAATCAAAACTGACAACTAACATGTTTAATTTGGCGTTTTATCGCTATACAAAAACCGTAGATAAAAATATGAAGGATTTTAGGTTAATAATTATAGGGATTCTTTTCTGTGTACTGGGTTCTTTGAGCATCAGTGCACAGATTAGAGGAACCAATATCGTAGTCTCGGTAACACCTGATCATCAAGATTGGAATTACAAGGTGGGCGAGAAGGCTTCTTTTGTAGTGAATGTTCGGAAATCTGGTACTTTACTGAATCAGGTAAAAGTTGATTATGAGGCTGGTCCTGTGATGTATCCTAATACGAAGAAGACTTTGGTTCTGAAAGATGGAACGATGAAATGGAGTGGTGAAATGAAGACTCCTGGATTCTACCGACTCAAAGTGGTGGCTCATGTGGATGGAAAGGATTATGAGGGACTTTGTACTGCTGCCTTTTCTCCAGAAAAGATAAAGCCGTTTGCCCAAGAACCAAATGATTTTGATGACTTTTGGAAGAAAGCTCTTGATGAGGCTCGACAAATTGACTTGAATCCAACGAAGGTGTTGCTTCCTGAAAGATGTACCAAGGATGTGAATGTTTACGAGGTAAGCTATCATAATAACCGCTGGGGTTCGAAGATGTATGGAGTCTTAAGTGTTCCTGTAAAATCAGGTAAGTACCCTGCTTTGCTGAGAGTTCCTGGTGCAGGTGTTCGTCCTTATAGTGGTGATACTTATACAGCAACAGGCAAGTGTATTGTTTTGGAAATCGGTATTCACGGAGTTCCGGTTACTATGGAGCAGAAGGTATATGATGATCTTGCCAATGCTGCATTGAACGGTTATTGGGATACGAATCTTGAAAATCCAGACCGTAATGCCTATAAAAGAGTCGTAACAGGTGCTGTGAAAGGCGTGGATATGATAGCATCTCTTGATGAATGGGATGGAAAAACCGTGGGTGTAACTGGTTCTTCACAGGGAGGATTCCTCTCTTTGGCTGTGGCTGCACTGGATAAACGAGTTACTTTCCTGGCTGCTGTTCATGATGCCATGTGTGATTATGAAGCAGAACTCCATGGTGTAGCAGGAGGTTGGCCTCACTATTTCTATCACGCAAAGATGAATGCCATTACCAAGGCACGTCTGGAAGGTGCCCGCTATTATGATGGTGTCAATTTTGCCAGACGTATTACGGTTCCAGGATGGTACAGTTTCGGCTATAACGATGAAGTCGTTCCACCAACATCTGCCTATGGACTCTATAATACCATCAAGGCACCTAAGATTTTGAGTTTATATCAAATGACAGGCCATTTCTGGTATCAGGAACAATGGGATGAGTGGCTGGAATTTCTTACTAATCATCTTTTGGGTAAGTAGTATGAACGATTTCTTTGTTATTAAATTACGAGATATTTCCAAATTGAATATTTACTAAACTACGAGATATAAAAACATGAAAATTAAAAGAATGTTGATGGGAGCAGTTTGTTGCCTTGCTTTTGAAGGCGCTTTTGCACAGTCTCCTGGCTGTAGCGCTACAAAGCAGGGCAATGCAACTTGCTCTTCTGGTTGTGCTTCGGTCTCAACCCAAAAGTATGGTAGTTCTTCTGCCAAACAACTTTTGGATCGCTTGAGATTGTTGCAAGATCAGGGAATCATGGTGGGGCATCAGGATGATCCCGTCTATGGTACTACCTGGAAATGGGACGAGGGAAAGAGTGATGTGCTTCTTACCACGGGTGATTATCCGGCAGTAATGGGATTTGACCTTGGTAAATTAGAACTGGATAGTAAAGAAAACCTGGATGGTGTGCCTTTTGATAGAATGCGTCAGGAAATCATTGCTCAGTTCAATCGCGGTGGTATTATCACCTTGAGTTGGCATCCATGGAATCCGGTGACAGGAGAAAATGCCTGGGATCCGAAGGGTGATGCTGTGAATGCGATACTCGATGGGGGTGCCCAACAGAAGAAATTTGAGTCTTGGCTGAAGAAGGTTGCTGATTTTATCAATTCTCTCCAGACTTGTTGCGGGAAGAAAGTTCCTGTGATTTTCCGTCCATGGCATGAGATGAATGGCGGCTGGTTCTGGTGGGGTGCCAACAGTTGTACTCCTGAGCAATACAAGATGCTTTACATCAAGACCTATGTGACTTTGATGAAAGCTGGTTGTGATAACATCGTATGGGCATGGTCTCCTAATCTGAGTGACAAGAAGGATTTGGATTCTTTTCTGAAATGTTATCCTGGTGGTGACTTTGTTGATCTCATAGGTGTTGATATCTATGAATTTGACAACAACGATGCCAACTATCAGAAGAACCTATCCGAGACTTTAGATGTGATGAAGCTTGCTGCAGAGAAAGTGGGAAAGATAGCGGCATTGACAGAAACCGGTTGCCGTGGTATTTCCAAAAAGAAAGACTGGTTTACCAAGACTCTCTGGCCAGTTTTGCAGAACTATCAGTTGAGTTATGTGCTCTTCTGGCGCAATGCCTGGGATAAACCACAGGAGGAAGCCTATCTTCCTGGAGTGAAGGATGGAGCCATTGTCAAGGATTTCAAGAAATTCTATAATGAATCAAAGGTTCTTTTTGTAAAGGATATAGTAGGCAAAGAGTGAAGAACGAATAGTGAAGGATTCAATAGTATTTACGAATCATCAAACTAAAGTATAAAAACAATAAAATAAAGATAGAATATGACAACTTTTCAAGACAAAGTGAAAGCTTTGCGTGCTCATCATGAAGAATTGTTGAGCCGCAAGAATGAACCTGTAGAGTGGGGAAATGGTATTTATGAGAAGTATAAGAACCCTATCCTTACAGCTGAACATACTCCATTGGAGTGGCGATATGATTTCGACGAGAAGAGTAATCCATATCTTATGCAGCGAATCATGATGAATGCTGCTCTGAATTCCGGTGCTATCAAGTGGAATGGCAAGTATTTGCTCGTTGTCCGTGTAGAGGGTGCCGACCGCAAGAGTTTCTTTGCAGTTGCAGAAAGTCCTAACGGTATAGATAATTTCCGTTTCTGGGATGAGCCTATTACAATGCCTGAGGACGTCATTCCTGCTACCAATATCTATGATATGCGTCTGACTGCTCACGAAGATGGATATATCTATGGTGTGTTCTGTGCAGAGCGTCATGATGACAGCCAGCCAGGCGATTTGAGTGCTGCAACTGCAACTGCTGCTATTGCACGTACCAAAGATTTGGTAAATTGGGAACGACTTCCAGACTTGAAGACTAAGAGCCAGCAGCGCAATGTTGTGCTTCATCCGGAATTCGTAGATGGCAAGTATGCTTTCTATACCCGTCCACAGGATGGCTTTATTGATACAGGTTCTGGTGGAGGTATCGGCTGGGCTTTGGTGGATGACATCACTCATGCAGAGATTACGGAAGAAAAGATTATCAATGCCCGTCATTATCATACTATTCAGGAGGTGAAGAATGGAGAAGGTCCTCATCCTATCAAAACTGATAAGGGTTGGTTGCATTTGGCTCATGGCGTACGTGGTTGTGCAAGCGGTCTCCGTTATGTGCTCTATATGTATATGACATCTTTGGAAGATCCTACTAAGGTGATTGCTGAACCTGGTGGATACTTGCTGGTTCCAGAAGGGGGTGAGTATATTGGTGATGTAATGAATGTGGTCTTTGCAAACGGTTGGATTGCTGATGAGGATGGAACAGTCTTCATCTACTATGCTTCTTCTGATACAAGAATGCATGTGGCTACTTCTACTATCGATCGTTTGGTAGATTATTGCATGAATACGCCTCAGGATGGCTATCGTACAGCTCTGAGTGTGGAGACCATCAAGAAGTTGGTGGCTAAGAATAAGGCAACTTTGGGAAAGTAGTTAAGTAAAAGATGAGATAAAGATTGTAGGGATTCTTTTTCCTCAAGCGTATTATAAAACGCTTGGGGATTGAGTCCCTATTTTTGTGGAGAAGTGTTTTTGCTTTGCCTCATATATCTCATAAAGACACTTAACGCTTTATAAATAACTTAATAACATATTAAATTAATGGCAAGTATAAAAGAAAAAATAGCATACGCATTGGGTGATGCAGCTGCTGGTGGTATAGTTTGGAAGGTAATGTCTATTGCTTTCCCTTTGTTTTTTACAAATGTCTTTGGACTTTCATTTGCTGATGCAGCAGTATTGATGCTTGTTGCCCGTATGTTTGATGTGGTGACAGATCCATTGATGGGTAGTCTTGCTGACCGTACCCAATCTCGTTTTGGTACCTATCGTCCATGGCTTATTTTTGGTGCGATTCCTTTTGGACTGATTTTTGCATTGCTACTCTATACTCCAGATTTCGGTCCTGTGGGTAAAAGAATCTATGCATATACTTTGTATCTCCTGATGATGGCAGTATATACCATGGTGAATGTACCTTATGGTTCCTTGTTGGGTGTGATGACCGATGATGCCAATGAGACAAACCAGTTTTCTTCTTTCCGTATGGTAGGAGCCTATGCAATGGGATTCATCACATTGCTTTCTTTCCCATATCTGCAGAAGATGGTGGGTGGTACTGATGCGCATCAATATGCTGTGATAGGTGCAGTTCTTGGTGTTGTTGCAGCCGTGATGACTTTGGCTTGTGGCCTTATGACAAAAGAACGACTGAAACCAAAGCGTGCAGAGAAGTTCTCTTTCCATCAATTTGTGGATTTGGTACACAATAAAGCCTGGTTGTATATGACGGCCATTGCTGTATGTACCAATTTCTTTAATGGTTTCCGCTATGCTGTAGCCGGATATATGTTTGATTATTGCTTGCATGGTAATGTGACTGTAGAAGGGCTGATTATCAACTATACCGTCTTTATGGCATTTGGTGAGGTTACCTGTATGATTTTTGGTGGAGTCTCTCCTTGGTTTACCCGCTTGGTTGGTTCTAAACGTATGGCTTTCTTCTGGGCAGCCGCACTTTGTCTGGTACTCTCCATTGTTTTCTTCTTTATCCCAATGGATCCGTCTTATATTTGGGTTATGATAGTTTTGGTTGTACTCACTTCTATAGGTATTGGTATTTATTCACCATTGATGTGGTCTATGTATGCTGATGTGGCTGATTATCATACAGAACACTTCGGGACATCCGCAACCGGACTTATCTTCTCATCTGGTACCATGTCTCAAAAGTTTGGTACAGCCATCTCTGGTTCATTGATAGCATTATTGTTGGGTATGGCTGGAGCTAATATGATAACTGATGCGATGGGTAATACGATGATAGACCCTAAGTCTGTGACAGATTCTGTGCTTACCATGGTATGGTCTCTGTTCTCTCTGTTCCCTGCTGTCATCGCCTTCTTGCTGATGGTATTAAGTTGGCTGTTCCCAATCAAGAAATAAAAATGATATTAAAACTAAATACCTCTATGGAAAATTTGAAACTGACAATGAAGGATATTCTGGAGAATAATATCCTCAACTATTGGATTGACCGTGTAACCGACCATGAGAATGGCGGTTACTATGGTCGTGTAGATGGTCATGAAAATGTGCATCCTCAAGCAGAAAAGGGTGCTATCATGAATGCTCGAATTCTATGGGCATTCTCTGCGGCTTATCGTGTATTGAAGAAGCCTGAGTATCTGGAGGCAGCTACAAGGGCTAAGGAATATGTACGTGATCATTTCCTGGATAAGGAGTATGGTGGTGTTTACTGGAGCGTCGATTTCAAGGGCAATCCATTGGATACAAAGAAACAGACTTATGCTATTGGTTTTACGATCTATGGTATGTCTGAATATGCTCGTGCCACAGGTGATAAAGAAGCATTAGATATTGCTATTTCTCTTTATCATGATATAGAGAAACATGCTTTTGATAGTGTGAATAATGGTTACATTGAGGCGCAGACTCGTGAGTGGAATCCTATTGCTGATATGCGCCTGTCTGATAAGGATGAGAATGGAAGCCGTACAATGAATACTCATCTTCACATCATTGAACCATATACCAATCTATATCGTGTATGGAAGTCTCCTGAATTGGAGAAGAGTATCAGAAACCTTCTGGATATCTTTACAGACAAGTTGCTCAATAAGGAGACTTATCATCTTGATTTGTTCTTCAATGATGAATGGGTAGGTAAGCGCAATATTGAGAGTTATGGTCATGATATCGAGGCCTCCTGGCTGCTCCATGAGACCGCTTTGGTTCTCGGTGACAAGAAGGTACTTCTCAAGATAGAAAAGATTATCCGTCGAATAGCAGATGCTGCTGATGAAGGTTTGCGTCCTGATGGCAGTATGGTTTATGAGCATTGGAAAGATAATGATAAATATGATTTGCAGCGCCAGTGGTGGGTGCAGTGCGAGAATATTATTGGTCATATAGACCTCTATCAATATTTCCATACAGAGGAGTCGTTGGAGACGGCCATCCTGTGCTGGAATTATGTAGCTAAGCATTTGCTGGATGGAAAAAATGGAGAATGGCATTGGGCTGTGCTTGAAGATGGTAGTCTGAATCTTGATGATGATAAGGCAGGTTTCTGGAAGTGTCCTTACCATAATAGTCGTATGTGTCTGGAACTTATTGAGCGTGAATACTAATACTACTTTTTATAATAGAATCAAATGTCTGGAGATTTTTATCTTCAGGCATTTTTTTATAATATGCAAAAATAGTATTTGTTTTTTTTCTATTTTTATCATATTCATCTTTTTGGATAAGTTTATTGGATTGCTGTTAATTGCATGAATATACTTTTATGTAATAACAATAAAATCATAGTTTTTTATATATTTCCAATAAAAATGCGATTATTATAGTTAAATACACTTAATTGTGTCTGCTATATCAAGATATATTTGGGTTTTCTGAATATTTATACTAACTTTGCATATAATATTATATATATATTGTTACACACTATTTTGTTTTAACTTTTAATAAAAGAACGTCTTTTAAGTATGGATAAAGAGTTTGAGGACTATTGGAATTTGCATCAGCGGCATTTGATATTAAGTGCACCTGAGAAGCTGCGCTCAGAATATATGGAAGCCGGCCGTTTGGACTCTCCTGCAGATTGGGTTTGTTTTATCCTTCCTGTTGGAGTGGGTATATTGCTGCAGCCATTTCTGAGATTTACAAGTGAAATTCTGTCATGGGCAATAGTTTTAGTCGTCGTTGTTGTATTGTTTGTTCTCATGCAAATGATAAAGCCATACATATCCAAGAAAAAGACCGAGGCTGAAGCCTTGGAAGAAATTAAGAAATATTATTATGAGCGTTATAAGAAAACAGGAAAGTTAGATACATTGGAACCTTGGAATAATTAGCTTCCTTGTGGTTCATATGTTTAAATATAGATTTCATGATTGCTTAACATTGTCGTTAAACAATCATGAAATCTCCCATAATGTCGTCTGAAATATAAATTCCTTCTCTTGTCAATGACAAACGATCGTTTTGTTTGTCTATTTTCATGAGTCCTCTTTTTATTTTGTCGTTTGCTTCGTCGAGCAATTTCTCCAGATAGCATTTTCCAAATTCCTTTTCTGTCTTTTCCAGATCAATACCATCACTTGTTCTTAAGGCTGTCGTTATCAAATCATTATAACGTGTAGCAAGGCCAAGGTGTTCTTTTTCCGAAGGTAAGATTCCTTGATGGATGCTATTGATATATTGTTGAATGTTATTGATGTTCCAACTTCTGGTTACTTCCATCTTGCCTGATTGATTCCTTGCTCTACGATAGGAATGTGCTGCTGCGCCCAGTCCTATGTATGGAGTTTCGTTCCAATAGCTGCTGTTGTGTCGTGAGCGGTAGCCTGGTTTTGCAAAATTACTGATTTCGTAATGTTCATATCCAGAAATAGTAAGCATATCAACCAAGGTGTCGTACATGTTTCTGCTTAATTCTTCATCAATTTCTTCTATCTTCCCTTGTTCCAGCATTTTGTATAATGGAGTTCCTTCTTCATACATGAGGCTATAGGCGGATATGTGTTCTACACCTAATTGTAAAGCCTGTAGAATATCATATTTCCAATCTTCTATGTTCTCTTTTGGAAAACCGAACATGAGATCGATACTGATGTTTTCTATTCCAGTTTTTCTCAATAGAGATACAGCTTCTTTTACTTCAGTAGTATTGTGGCGCCTGCGAAGGAATTGAAGTCTTTGGTCAGAGAATGTCTGTGCTCCCATGCTAACTCTGTTGACTGGTAGCTTTCCCAGAGTCTTGCAAAAGTCGGGTGTAACATCATCAGGATTGCATTCCATGGTGATTTCCATATTCTTGGAAAATAAATCCCCATACGTCTCTTTTAGCTTCGTGAAAATCTGCAGCAGATGTCCATCTGAGAGTTGGCTTGGGGTGCCACCGCCCAGATAGATGGTTTCAATAGGGTAGTTGTCGCCCAATGCCTGGATTGCTGGTCGCAGTTCCATTTCTTTGCATAAAGCATCTACATAATCATCTTTCCATTTGAGAGATGTAGTACTATAAAAGTCGCAGTAAATGCATCGACTTTCGCAAAAAGGGATATGTATGTAAATTCCTGCCATGATTTTTATATTTTAATTTGTGATATCATCGTCTTTTTGTTCAGACGTGAAGTCTCTTGTTTACATTCTGTGTTTCCTTATATAATAAGGTGTAAGCACGAAAAGAGTATTTAATAAGGTGCAAAATTACTAATATGTTTTAAAAATAGAGCATTTTTAGGTCGAAAATTTTGCATGGGTCAGAAAAAAGTGGTAACTTAGAAAACGAATTCAGGAGAAGATGCCTTGGTGTCCTCTCCTCGCTAACAATTATGTATAACCCTTAAAATCTATAAGCGTCATGAGAGTTTATAAGACTAATGAGATTAAAAACATTGCGCTGCTGGGCAGTGCGGGTAGCGGCAAGACTACACTTGCCGAGAGTATGTTGTTTGAAGCAGGCGTTATCAAGCGTAGAGGCTCTGTAGAAGCGAAGAATACGGTGAGCGACTACTTCCCAGTTGAGTTGGAATATGGCTACTCGGTGTTCCCTACTGTTTTTCATGTTGAGTGGAACAACAAGAAGCTTAATATCATTGATTGTCCTGGTAGTGATGACTTTGTGGGCGGTGCGATAACTTCAATGAATGTAACCGATCAGGCTGTTATCCTTATTAATGGTCAGTATGGTCCTGAAGTAGGTACTCAGAACAACTTCCGCTATACAGAGAAGTTGGGCAAGCCTGTTATCTTCCTGGTCAATCAGTTGGATTCTGATAAGTGTGATTTCGATAATGTCATCGCTACGATGAAGGAAATCTATGGTCCAAAGTGTGTTCAGATTCAATATCCTATTGAGACAGGTTCTGGCTTTAATGCTCTCATTGACGTACTTCTGATGAAAAAATATTCTTGGAAGCCAGAGGGTGGTGCTCCTATTATTGAGGATATTCCTGAAGAGGAGATGGATAAGGCTTTGGAATTGCATAAAGCTTTAGTTGAAGCTGCTGCTGAAAATGACGAGGGCTTGATGGAGAAATTCTTTGAAAGCGAGAGCTTGACTGAAGATGAGATGCGTGAAGGTATCCGCAAGGGTCTGGTTACTCGTAGCATCTTCCCTGTTTTCTGTGTTTGTGCAGGTAAGTCTATGGGCGTTCACCGCTTGATGGAATTCTTGGGTAATGTTGTTCCTTTCGTTGATGATATGCCTAAATTGCATAACACTCGTGGTGAGGAGATTGTTCCAGACTCTAATGGTCCTGAAAGTATTTATTTCTTCAAGACAGGTATGGAACCTCATATCGGTGAAGTAAGTTACTTTAAGGTAATGAGTGGTTGCGTGAAGACGGGTGATGACTTGACAAATGCTGATCGCGGCAGCAAGGAACGCATAGGACAGATTTATGCCTGTGCTGGTGCAAATCGTGTAGCTGTAGAACAGTTGAATGCCGGTGATATCGGTTGTACGGTGAAGTTGAAGGATGTGAAGACCGGTAATACCCTGAATGGTAAGGATACTGAATGGCGATTTGACTTTATCAAATATCCTAATCCTAAATATTCCCGTGCTATCAAGGCTGTTAATGCTCAGGATACAGAGAAACTGATGGCTGCTCTCTTGAAGATGCGTCAGGAAGATCCAACTTGGATTGTTGAGCAGAGCAAGGAATTGCGTCAGGTTATTGTTCGCGGACAGGGTGAATTCCATCTTCGTACTTTGAAATGGCGTTTGGAAAATAATGAGAAACTCAATGTTGTCTTTGAGGAACCTCGTATTCCATATCGTGAGACTATTACCAAGAAAGCCCGTGCTGAATATCGTCATAAGAAACAGAGTGGTGGTGCCGGTCAGTTCGGTGAGGTTCACCTTATCGTGGAGCCTTATGCAGAAGGTATGCCAGATCCAACCTCATTCACTTTCAATGGTCAGGAGTTCAAGATGAATATCAAGAGCCGTGAGGAAGTTGATTTGGAGTGGGGTGGAAAGTTGGTCTTCCTCAACTCTGTGGTCGGTGGTGCTATTGATGCACGTTTCATGCCAGCCATCTTGAAGGGTATCATGGATTGTATGGAGCATGGTCCTTTGACAGGTAGTTATGCGCGTGATGTACGAGTTATCGTTTACGATGGTAAGATGCACCCGGTAGATAGCAATGAACTTTCATTTATGTTGGCAGCACGACGTGCATTTAGTGATGCATTCAAGCAGGCTGGTCCTAAGATTTTGGAACCAATCTACGACTTGGAAGTTTATGTGCCAGCAGATTTCATGGGTGATGTGATGAGTGATCTGCAAGGCCGTCGCGCTCTTATTATGGGTATGGACAGTGAGGCTGGTTATCAGAAGTTGAGTGCTAAGATTCCTTTGAAGGAACTTGCTAACTATTCAATTTCTCTCAGTTCCTTGACTGGTGGTCGAGCTTCCTTTACTACCAAGTTTGCAAGTTACGAACTTGTTCCTAATGATATCCAGAGCAAGTTGATTGCTGATCATGAGGAGGAATTGGCTAAAGAAGCAGAGTAATAAAGATATAAGTATAGAGAAAGAGGCGAGCGCATTTCGTTCGCCTCTTTTTTTATTATTTTGTTTACAGATAATTGTATATATATAATTATAAAAGCGTAAATGTGTTAATAACATCAAAAACAGATGATTTTATTAACGTAAAAGTGTTAACTGATTAAGAAATTTCATATCTTTGCTGCCATGAAGAAAAGAACAATTTGGACTATCGCAATCATTATGGGCTTTTCGTTCCTTGCTTTGCTGTTTCTGCAGTTGAGCTATATTCAGGAAATGGTGAATATGAAAAAGGAACAGTTTGACGAGTCTGTCAACAGAGCCTTATATCAAGCTTCAAGAAATCTGGAGCTTAATGAGACTTTGCGCTATTTGGAAAAAGACGTCAATGAGACGGAGCGTAGAGCCAACAAGAAAGATTCCGTAGGAACTCGCAGTGGGGCGCCTGATGGAACCATTCAGCATTCTCATCAGTATTCGGTAGTAGGAAAGGATGGTACAATCTATTCTTCGTTCGAGTTGAAGACCATAGCCACCAATCCTGGTAATATGCCAAAGGCGATGATATTGAGGAGTGATAAGAATTCTATTGATGAGACGCAGAAATCTTTGCAGGAAATCGTCAAGAATAGATATGTTTATCAGAAAGCCTTGTTGGATGAGGTGGTTTATTCAATCCTTTACTCGGCATCAGATAAGCCTTTGAAGGAGAGAATCAATTTCAAGCAGTTGGACCAGGACTTGAAGGCTGAGATGATGAATAATGGCATTGATATTCCTTATCATTTTACGGTAACTACTCAGGATGGTCGTGAAGTTTATCGGTGTCCTGATTATACAGAGGAAGGTGAGGAGTACAGCTATTCTCAAGTGCTATTCCGTAATGATCCGCAATCGAAGATGGGTGTGGTTAAGATTCATTTCCCGGATATGAACAGCTATATCTTCTCCAGTGTGAGATTCATGATTCCAAGTGTCATTTTCACTTTGGTTTTGCTTGTTACATTTATCTTCACGATTGTTGTCATTTTCCGTCAGAAGCGATATACGGAGATAAAGAATGATTTCATCAATAATATGACCCATGAGTTGAAGACTCCTATTGCCAGTATCAGTCTGGCGGCTCAGATGCTCAATGATAATTCTGTGAATAAGAGTGAACAGATGATGAAGCATTTGGGAAATGTCATCAATGATGAGTCCAAGCGTCTGAGATTCCTGGTGGAGAAAGTGCTTCAGATGAGCATGTTTGATCGCAAGAAGGCTGTATTCAAGAAGAAAGAGTTAGACCTCAATGAGATGGTAGAGAATATTGCCAACTCCTTTACGCTCAGAGTGGAGCATACTGGTGGAAAGGTTTATACGGATATTGAAGCTATTGATTCGGCTATCTATGTGGATGAGGTTCATTTCCAGAATGTGATATTCAATTTGATGGACAATGCTGTTAAATACAGAAAAACAGATGAGGCTCTGAATATTACAATGAAAACTTGGAATGATGACAAATTCCTCTATCTGTCGATTAAAGATACGGGTATGGGAATGAAGAAAGAGAACTTGAAGAAGATATTTGATAAGTTCTATCGCGTTCATACAGGAAATGTGCATGATGTGAAAGGCTTCGGTCTCGGACTTGCTTATGTCAAGAAGGTCGTTGATTTGCATGATGGTGAAATTAAGGTGGAAAGTGAATTTGGTAAGGGAACGAAGTTTACCATTAAGTTGCCTGTCATTCATGATTAGAAAATAGATAATAAATTAAGAATACTAACAATTAAAAGATAAAGAATATGGAAGAGAAAATAAAGGTTCTTCTCTGTGAAGACGACGAGAATTTGGGTATGTTGCTTCGCGAGTACTTGGAGGCTAAGGATTACGATACAGTACTTTGCCCTGATGGTGAAGCAGGTTATAAGGAGTTCTCTAAGACCAAATTTGATATAGCAGTTCTTGACGTGATGATGCCAAAGAAGGATGGCTTTACCTTGGCACAGGATATTCGTCAGGCTAATGCTGAGATTCCAATTATCTTCTTGACTGCAAAGACATTGAAAGAGGATATCTTGGAAGGCTTCAAGTTGGGTGCTGATGATTACATCACTAAGCCTTTCTCTATGGAAGAACTTGTTTTCCGTGTAGAGGCTATTCTTCGCCGTGTTCGTGGTAAGAAAAATAAGGAATCAACATTGTATCATATCGGTGAGTTTACATTCGATACTCAGAAGCAGCTCTTGTCAATCCGCGACAAGCAGACTAAGTTGACAACCAAGGAGAATGAACTTCTTGCATTGCTTTGCTCTCATACGAATGAGATACTTCAGCGTGATTTCGCATTGAAGACTATCTGGATTGATGATAATTATTTCAATGCCCGTTCTATGGATGTTTATATCACCAAGTTGCGTAAGCATTTGAAGGA
The DNA here is from genome assembly GCA_900554835.1 of uncultured Prevotella sp. Taxonomy (GTDB): domain Bacteria; phylum Bacteroidota; class Bacteroidia; order Bacteroidales; family Bacteroidaceae; genus Prevotella. Next base: position 60,791 of record USJD01000003.1, read on the forward strand.
TGATCCACAGATCGAGATTATCAATATCCACGGTAAGGGATATAAGTTGATTGCTCCAGAACAGGAGTAATGCTTAAGTAAGAACATTAGTTGGTTGAAAGATAAAAGGATAGATGCTTCAAAACTGCATCTATCCTTTTTTTAATGAATAAACATAACCGAGGCATCCTGCTATGACGAGGAAAAGTCCAGTGAGCAGCAATGCGTTGCTTCTGATACTGAAAATAAACGTAGAAGCGAAAACCAAGATGCCCAAAACCACAAAGGCTATTCCCATAGAAGGAAGTGCCTGAAGTGATGATTGGATTTTTTTTCTTGAAATTTTAGAACCGAATTTCTTCATGACTTGAAAAATTTTAAAATGCAGTAATTATATGGCTGATAGTACATAAAATGTGATAGATTATATAGATAAGAGCCACATTTCCTCCCTTAAAATGGTAAAATACTATAAAAGAGAGGTATTTATAATGCAAAAGTACAAAAAATATTTGGTTAATTCAAGAAAAAGTCGTAATTTTGCACCGCAATTCGCGAAAATAGGTGTTTTAAATACCTTTTTAGCGAAAAGCAAGAAATTTAATAATAACATTTTAATTAATTAAAGTAGTATGAATCAATACGAAACCGTTTTCATTTTGACTCCCGTTTTGTCTGATGAACAGATGAAGGAAACGGTCGCTAAGTTCAAGAAGCTGCTCACCGATAACGGTGCTGAGATTTTGAATGAAGAGGCTTGGGGTTTGAAGAAGTTGGCTTACAACATCGAGAAGAAGACATCAGGCTTCTACAGCTTGGTTGAGTTCAAGGCTGAGCCAACTGTTATCGCTAAGCTCGAAACAGCTTATCGCCGCGACGAGAAAGTAATTCGTTACATGACTGTTAAACTTGACAAGTATGCTGCCGCTTACGCAGAGAAGCGTCGTGCAAAGCTTGGTAAAAAAGAGGAGGCTTAATCATGGCAGATCAGAAATCAGAAATCCGTTATTTGACCGCTCCTTCTATCGACACAAAGAAGAAGAAGTATTGCCGTTTCAAGAAGAGCGGTATTAAGTATATCGACTATAAGGATCCAGAGTTCTTGAAGAAGTTCTTGAACGAGCAGGGTAAAATCCTTCCACGTCGTATCACAGGTACATCTTTGAAGTATCAGCGCCGTGTAGCACAGGCTGTTAAGCGTGCTCGCCAGATCGCTTTGCTTCCTTACGTAACCGATTTGATGAAGTAATTTAAGGAGGATAAAGACTAATGGAAATTATTTTGAAGCAAGATATTATCGGTCTTGGATACAAGAACGATATCGTGAATGTTAAGAGTGGTTACGGTCGTAACTTCCTTATCCCTACAGGTAAGGCTGTTATCGCATCTCCATCTGCTAAGAAGCAGTTGGCTGAGGATTTGAAGCAGCAGGCTCACAAGCTTGAGGCTATCAAGGCTGAGGCTGTTAAGAAGGGCGAGGCTCTCAATGGCGTTGTTCTTACTATCGCTGCTAAGGTAAGCGCTACAGGTCAGCTTTATGGTTCTGTAAACGCTGCTACTGTTGCTGAGGAGCTCGCTAAGAAGGGCATCGAGGTTGATCGCAAGATCATCACTATGAAGGATGCTAAGAAGGTTGGTGAGTACGAGGCTACAGTTCACTACCACAAGGAGGTTGAGGTTAAGGTTCCTGTTGTTGTTGTTGCTGAGAATGCTCCTGTTGCTGCTCCTGCAGCTGAGGAAGCTCCTGCTGCAGCTCCAGCTGAGGAAGAGGCTCCAGCAGCTGAGTAATTATACTCAACTATCGAGTAGGTTAACTACTCCGTTTTTTAGTACGATAATTTTCGCACTGTAAAGCAAAACAATATAAATCCCTTTTGTCGAAAGACTTAAGGGATTTTTTTTGTTTTCCTATGTAGCATATCTTGTTGTGGACAGTCGAATTATCGAACAATCTCATAGTAAAATCGAACAATTTCGTCTGAAATGTCAATACAACCATTAATTTTTAATTAATCTCTGCGAAGTCTCGATTTTTTGTTGTATCTTTGCAGCCGAATTGAGTCGATGATGACATCTTCTATTTAGATATTGAAGATGGTTAAGCGACATTTCTGATAGAAAATATTAATATTAAACTTAAAATATAAATAAAATGAAAGCATTTGTTTTCCCTGGTCAGGGTTCACAGTTCGTAGGAATGGGTAAAGATCTCTACGATAACAACGCATTGGCAAAAGAACTTTTCGATAAGGCCGACGAGATTCTCGGCTTCAAGATTACTGATATCATGTTCGCCGGTACCGACGATCAGTTGAAGGAAACTAAGGTTACTCAGCCTGCTGTATTCCTCCATTCTGTTATTTCTGCACTTTGCTTGGGTGATGAGTTTAATCCAGCAATGGTAGCAGGTCACTCTCTCGGTGAGTTCTCTGCTTTGGTAGCTGCTGGTGCTATGGCTTTCGAGGATGGTTTGAAACTTGTTGCTGCTCGTGCCAACGCTATGCAGAAGGCTTGTGAGGCTAATCCTGGTACAATGGCTGCTATCATCGGTTTGCCAGATGAGAAGGTTGAGGAAATTTGTGCTTCTGTAAGCACAGAGGGTAATGTTGTTGTTGCTGCCAACTACAACTGTCCTGGTCAGCTTGTTATCTCAGGTAATGTAGATGCTATCAATGCAGCTTGCGAGCAGTTGAAGGCCGCTGGTGCTAAGCGTGCTTTGCCTTTGAAGGTAGGTGGTGCTTTCCACTCTCCATTGATGCAGCCTGCTAAGGATGAACTTCAGGCAGCTATTGAGAAGACATCATTCTCTGCTCCTAAGTGTCCTGTATATCAGAATGTAGATGGTAAGCCTCATACTGATCCTGCAGAGATTCAGCAGAATCTTATTGCACAGCTTACAAGTTCTGTACGCTGGACATCTTCTGTTCAGGCTATGATTGCAGATGGTGCTGATGACTTTACTGAGTGCGGTCCAGGTAAGGCTTTACAGGGAATGATTGGTCGCATCGATAAGACTGTTGCAGCTCACGGTATTGCTTAATCGTTTTAAAGAATAATATCACGTTTTATCTTCTTGGCAAAGGCGTTGCCGAGAAGATAAATCGTTTCATTTTTAGTAGAACCGCTAAATGAAGGAAAAAATTGTAATTTATCAAGTTCTCCCGAGGCTCTTCGGTAATCAGAATACCACACGAAAGGAGAACGGAACAATTGAGGAGAATGGTTGCGGCAAACTGAATAATTTTACCGATGATGTGCTGGCTCGCATACATGATATGGGTTTCACTCACATTTGGTTCACTGGTGTTATTCGTCACGCTACCCAAACAAACTACTCATCTTATGGTATTCCTACCCAACACGCAGAGGTGGTGAAAGGAAAGGCAGGCTCTCCATACGCTATAACTGACTATTATGATATTGATCCAGATTTAGCGGAGAATGTAAGCTTGCGAATGACTGAATGGGAACGTCTTATAGACAGAACCCACAAGGCTGGTATGAAGGTCATTATGGACTTCGTGCCTAATCATGTGGCCCGTGAGTATCATTCTATTTGCAAACCAGCAGGTGTACGAGATTTAGGAGAAGATGATGATACGAACATGCACTTCTCTACAAAGAATAATTTCTATTATGCTTGGGGTGACTTAGACCTGAATGAAGTTCGTCATTCCAAACCGGCTATGGTTCCTTTTTCAGAGAAGGATTCTAAGATTTTTGAACCATATACAGAAAGTCCGGCTAAGGCTACAGGAAATGATCGTTTTGATAATCGCCCAGGTTGTAATGACTGGTATGAGACCGTGAAACTCAACTATGGTGTTGATTATTGTGATGCAGGTGGCAGAAGTTATCACTATGAACCTGTACCAAGTACATGGGGCAAGATGACTGATATCCTGCTTTATTGGGCAGGCAAAGGTGTGGATGGTTTCCGCTGCGATATGGCGGAGATGGTTCCTACAGCCTTTTGGTCGTATGCTACTGAGATATTGAAATCCCGTTTCCCTCATATCATTGTGATAGGTGAGGTTTATGATCCAAGTCAGTATCGCAATTATGTGAAGTCTGGTTTTGATTATCTTTATGATAAGGTGGGTATGTATGATTGTCTGCGTGGAGTAATCCGTGGTGAGCGTCCTGCTGCCAGTATCACTCATGAATGGCAGGTGGTGGATGATATCCGCGAGCACATGCTCTATTTCCTGGAAAATCATGATGAGCAGCGCATCGCCAGCGATTTCTTCTGTGGTAATGCTATGAAGGCGATTCCAGCAGTAGCCATGAGTCTCTTCTTCCAGAAGAATCCTTTCATGCTTTATAGCGGACAGGAATTTGGCGAGAAGGGTATGGATAAGGAAGGATTCAGTGGCAGAGATGGTCGCACCACGATATTTGATTATTGGAGTCCTGAGACTTTGACGCATGCTTATCAGGAAAATGCAGAGGATGTATATACCCAAGAACAGAAGTATTTGGCAGCCACTTATCGCCAGCTTCTACGTCTCGCCAATGAGGAGAAAGCGATTCGTGAGGGTGAAACCTTCGATTTGATGTATGTGAATCCGTGGGCTGAAGGCTTCGATCCGCGTACCAACTTTGCTTTCCTTCGCAAGAAGGATGATGAGGTGATGCTCATCGTGCTCAATTTCTCTCAAGAGACTCGTCAGTTGCAGGTTTGCATTCCTGGTCACGCCTTCGATTTCTTCCAAATCAAGGAAGAAGAGGTTCTTGTCACAGAACTGTTCTCTGGTGGTAAGAAGAAGGTAGAACTGAAGAAGGATGGCGTGTTCCCAATATCAATGGATGCCAATGGAGTAAGAATATATAAATTCAATGTCAAGATGGAGGAAATTGATTTCGTATTGAATGAGCACCACAAGGAGGAGTTCCCTCCTGCTCATACGGCTGAGCATCTGCTCAACCAGT